>JAAEEP010000025.1 GCA_013415695.1 Methanomassiliicoccales archaeon
CTCGAAGCTCGTGAAGTAGAGATCCACCTCTCCATCGTTGGTCACGTTGATGTAATAGGTGACGGTCTCGCCCACCAGTGCGCTGGCGGGTCCCTCCTTGGTGATGGAGATATCAGTGCGTAGGATGTCCACAGACTCGGAGTCTTCATCCCATACCTCATCGCCGAATGTATCGTTGCCTGTGGCATTTACAGTATTAATCAAAGGATCTGGGTCGCCTATCTGTACCGTGTACGTGACGGTATAGAGCCAGATCTCGGTCTCATTCAGAGCGTTATCCTTGTTAGTATCGCCATCGTTGTATCCATCTGCCGGGTCAATATCGACCATGGCTACAATGGAGCCGATCAGGCTATCGACAACGGTGACATTGAAGACTGCTGAACCATCGGAGGATGAATCATGTTGAACGGTGACATCGTAAACGATCGTCTCGCCAATCATGGCGCTCGAGGGGCCGATCTTGGTGGTAAGCAGCACTGGGTCATACGAGGGTGCGTAGGCTGCAGCCGCACTGAGGGACAGGTCCTGATTACCGAGGTTACCTAGGTTCCAATCCTTCAGCCTCATGTGATATGGTGCTCCTTTTATCCCTCCTGCGGATAGAGGATCTCCATCCACATCGTATCCCCAGTCCGATCTGCTAGCGATGTGTCCGCCCCAAGCCAATACCGCATTATTGCTGTCTACCGTGAAGGTTACATTTATCAACTGTTCATCTTGCGCGGCGGTCAGGTCCGCTTGGGGCCCATATTCAATTGCGGTTATGGTCCCTCCAAAAAGCACCATCTGAACCGCTTCGATCCCTTCTACGGAGACAATGTCGTTATAGGATTGAGTGGGTTGTCCAGGCACTGGAGAACTGATGGAAGTCGGTGCTGGGATGGTGAAGTAGCTGATGGTCGTCGAAACGCCTGTCACGCCATCTAATGGATTAGGCGTTTCCGCCGCATGTCCAAAGGCATCCATGTGCGATGGGTTATCCATCCTGGTGTAGTTCGTAAGGAAATCAATTGCGTGAGCGTCACTGTGCTTGATATCGAATCCCAACTGCAAGGTGATCACTGTCCCGTTAGTTGGAAGGTCGTCCATCACACATCTGTAAGGAACCGAATGTCCTTCGATATAGTGTGCATTATTCTTATTCAGATTGCCCGTTATCCAATTACTGCTAGGAGCTGAAGCTGCTCCGTTTTCGAACTGAGAAATCGATGCTGAAGCTTGCTTATCCGTGAAGGTGGTTGATGTGATCGGGGCCTGTGTCAGATCGCCCTGCCAAGGTGAATCATAGGCTCTTACTTCATAGGTCCCTGCAATGCCATCCAATTGGTAGTGATATATTAGATCTCCATTAACATCGGCTTTCACAGTGTCCCATCCAGGTGTGAAGGAGCCGTCCCCAATGACCATTGTCCCGTCCGGCCTTATGACTGGAAGGTCGTAATCACCATTCGGCTCGAATCCTGAGCCACTTACGATCACGGTTTCACCTGGAAGATAATCCATCTTATCGGTCCAGACAATCGGCTCCAATTCTCCTTCGGACTGGACATTGGCGCTCATCGAAGCAAAAATGAAAATCGACGAGGTCAATGCCACAGCTATGATTAATATAGCTGCCAGTCGCAAAACATGCTTGCTACTCTTATTCATATTCCCCCCAGCTTTAGATTTTTTGCGAATTGTGAAGGCCGTCGCCTTCAAGGCAGCGATGATCCAATAATCATGACGCGCCCATAGCCCAATTATTTCAATTCAGTCTAATTAATTTACAATTCAATGTATTTATCATTTTGTACTATCGATAATGAGAATCGCCTTTGAATATTATTTATGTAATAATTAATGGAATTTAGATTTACTATTATCAAATTTAATAATGTTAATAAACCCTTCTTTCCATCAACTCTATAGAAGAAATTGGGACAAGATATTGCCTTAGTATTAAACGACCGTGGGCTCATCCTATCATCTAAATATATGAGAAATAGAAATGAGAAAATGAAGGAGATTCGACTATCGGGTAACTCTATATTCTTTTATGAAGAACGGGGAATGTAAAGCAGGAAAAGAATAATACGAAATAAGGTTCTCCTCCATTCATATGGGAGTGAGGACTGTTCTGGGTACAAGGCTGATCAGGAGATTATTCAGCAAACGGTTCTTCCTGGCTAGACTCACCACCTTTCCTGTCATCGGTCCATTGATGGAGTATATGTTCTTTGAGAATGACGACATGATCCTCCTTCCCAAGGATGATATTGCGTTCAACGCGACCAAGAAGGAAGCTACCATCGAGATCAACGCCATGGTAGAACCGGTTGAGACGGTTCTACCCTCCCAAGTGGTTGAGTACTTCGTCAAGAAATCAAGGTACATCTTCCTGATGAACACCTGCATGTGCAGAGTCGCCAATCACTGTAAGGACTACCCCAAGGACATGGGATGCATCTTTTTGGGTAGGGGGGTCCTCAGGATCGATCCCAGCATGGGGAGTATGGTCACCCAGGAAGAGGCACTGGAACACCTTAGAAGATGCAGGGAACAGGGGCTTGTACACCTGATCGGGAGGAATAAGATAGATAGCGTCTGGCTCAGCACCGGGCCCAAGGAGGATCTACTGTCCCTGTGCAGTTGTTGTCCCTGCTGCTGCCTGTGGAAGATGATACCCGATCTCTCCCCAGAGATCAGCAGTATGGTGACGATGATGCCTGGACTTACCATTAATGTAGACGAGGGGGAGTGTAAAGGTTGTGGCAGCTGTGAGCATTCTGGTGTTTGCTATGTGAACGCCATCAAAGTGAAAGAGAACAAGGCTACCATTGATGAGGCTCTCTGCAAGGGGTGTGGCCGATGCATTGAGGTATGTCCACGCAACGCAATAGCGCTCAGGATCGAGGACCCGAGCTTCATGGAGTCTTCCATCAAGAGAATAGAACCCCTGGTCGATGTCTCCTCCGATTAGGATATCAACGATTTAATAGAATGAGCTGAAATGAACATATTTACCGATAAGGATGTGCTAGAGTGATCTCGGAGCGAGAGGCTGTCATAGAAGAACTTTCCAAAATGCCTGGCGTGAGTGAGAAGACCGCTGAGGGTATGTACCTCTTAGGAATCCGATCCCTGGAGGATCTGAAAGGCAGAAAGGGGGAGGACATGTACGAACAACTGAGGAATAGGAGCGACTTCTTCGCCGAGCCTTGCATGCTCAACCAGCTCAAGATAGCGGTGAAGATGGCTTCCATGAATGACTGAATCGATATCAGTATTCCCAGGGATTCCTAATGATTGTTTCAGGCATCTTTTGGGATATCTTTCCCGTGGTAGCGTATCGGTAGAGTGCGGTTCCAAGCACGCCAGAGACCACTCCATATATCGATCCAAGGACGACCCAGTATATTATCGAAACGAGGAGGAGGACGAGCCCCGCCTCAAGACCTGCCCAGATGAGGACCACGACCAGTGGGAATAGCATTATCATCGCGAGTATGATGAAAACATATAGTATGCCAAAACTCGAGATGGCTGCCTCCTTCCATGTTGACCTTATTATCTGGGCGCTCCTCCTGATTGCAGCTAGCGGGGTCGCCTTCTCGAAGGCCACCGTGGGCAAAGCGAAGAAGGTCAACACCGACCACCCCATTCCGGCGATTTTCCCAATAGTCTGGGGGTATCTGCTTCTGATCAAGGAGAATAGAACATTGACCACAGATGCCAGCAGGGCCCACTGTACGATGACCCAGAGCCTCTCCTTGGCGAAACCGATCGAATATCCCAGCGTTGGGGTTCCTCCCTCCAGCCATTGCATCGAAGCCCCCATCAAAGCAACATTGAAGAACACCATGACGACGGTCGCGATGAAATATATCAGTGCGATCGCCAGGATAAACTCGGGGATCATCTCGTTGAACCCGTTGAATACGTCAAACTGCCAGAAAACGATTATGGAGATAAGAGCCAGAAAGACGATGGAGACAAGAGGGAGAACGATCAGGGATTTGTTCTCGAGGAGGGCATCGATGCTGATCCTGGTAAGGGTCCACCCCCTGGAGATGTTGCTTTCGCCACCAATGGGCTCGATAGATCCTGATGGCACCTGCTCCCTTAAGTCACCATACCTAGCAGGATCTATCCCTGTCAAGGCCGTACTCCCCCTGTTCCCAAAATTACAATCATCTCAACGCTAGAAAATATTTGTCATGCTGTTGGACTTGAATGTCACTTCTGTACCATTGATACCCCATCAGTATCATTGGATAGGTCTGGACCGTCAAAAGGTGAACCGTCTGGATGGTTCAATCATCGTCAAGTGCGAGGTCCAGCTGGTAGTACTCTTCCTCATCCCATCTTGCCTTCTGACGCATTTTGCGGAATATGGAAAGGACATCTTCTGGAGACAACCTCTCCTGGATGGGAGGGCCGTGCGGCGTGTCCCTCTTCTGGAAATCTACCAGAATAAGATGACCGTCAGGCTTCAAGATACGAAATATCTCGGATGCGATCAGTTCCTTGTCGGCTACCTCGTGCAGAACATTGACCATAAGAGCCCGATCCACTGAGGCATCAAGTAGAGGCAGGGGAGGTATGTTTGCCAACAGCGGGCATATTCTGTTCAACTCGCTTCCTGCCAGGGAAACGAGGGTTTCAAGCATCTCGCTTTGGGCGTCCATCGCTAGTACCCTTGCTCCCATCCTGGCAAGCGGGATTGTGAAGTAACCAACCCCACAGCCCAGATCTGCCCAGATCTGCCCCGACCTGGCATCGGTCCTTCCAAGCACGGATTCGGGGGACTGCCTCTTCCTTCTGTCCTCATCCATGAGCAATGACTTGCTTCTTGCCTCGAATCTATGAGGTGCTTTCATTTCCGCTCCCCCAGTTCAGCAGTTTTAACCGTTAGCCTCCCTCCATCTCTCAGCAGTTCGATCTCGGTATCGATGATCTCCAAGGGCCTCTGGTGAATCTGGGAATCGAGTACGAGCGTCTCATATTCCCCCCCCTCACCTGAGATGTTGAAACCAAACTGGACAGAAGCTTCCCTGAGCTCCTCCAAGGACCGTTCGTCGATGCACCTGCCCAGCCATCGATGGTCCAACCCCTCCGCCGAAACCACCACGACAATAGAACGTAGGCCGGAGTCCAACATGTCTTTCATCAGAATTTCCTGGTCTTTACGCCACAGGGGAGAGTAGACGGGAAGATCCAGATCATTGCACACGCCGTTGATGCGGTCCCATTGATAATCCGAGGCCAGGGCTCCTGTCACCACCCCCTCTACATCCAGACCTGAGAGGGCCTTCTCCAGGGCTCTGAGATCGTCCTCTTCCGTTCCGTTGCTGGAGGCGGTCACCAGGGGCTTACTCATGGCCTCTGCAATTCTTGGCACCAGATGTAGATTTGGCGTATGAAAGATCCAGGAGTTTCTGTCTGAAGGGAATATACTGACCAGATAGCTGATATCGTGCCCCTGCATCTCCATGATTTGGGCGGCATATGTTGAGTCCTTGCCCCCAGAGAAGAGTGCAGCTAGCTTCACGACTCTTCATACGACGAAGATGATTTCAATGTTGTGCAGTGATTACGCAACCATCCTGCTTGGTGGAGATTTATTTATCTCCAGCGCGATTCCCATGGGAGATGTACTGCCCAAAATGCGAGAAGAGCTTGAAGAAGGAAAGGTTGGAGGAACTGGAAAAGCAGCTCAAGGAGAGGTTCGACGACGATTCCTTGGGGCGTGGTCTCTGTCCGGTTTGTGGAACCCCTCTCATCGATCTTTCGCAGAGGGGGGATTGATATGAGAATAGAGGAGATGACCACCTCAGAACTCAAGAAGGAGCTGACCAAGAACCCAGTTGTCATCCTTCCTATAGGCGCGACGGAGGCACACGGCCCTCATTTGCCGCTCGGAACCGATTCATTTCAGCCAGAGGCGATGGCGGATATGCTAGCTGAAAGGATAGATGGGCTCGTTGCCCCGCCAATCAAGTATGGCCACCACAGCTCCACCAAGAACATGATAGGGACCATTGGCATAAGCTTTGATACACTCAGAGCACTGTCAAGAGATATACTGGAGGCTCTTGTGGCCGATGGGTTCGGCAAGTTCGTTATCCTCAGCGGGCATGCTGGCCATGTCCATATGGCAGCACTTAAGGTGGCGGTAGAGGAGGTGGTGAGAACCAGCAAGGTGAAGATCATGCTACTAACAGATTATGATATTGCCTGGGAAGTGTCTGAGGAGATGGGCATCAAAGACAAGGATGGTCATGGGGGACTCATCGAGACATCACGTATCATGGCAATAGCCCCAGGACTAGTGGGAGAGAAGAGGGGAAGCGGAAGATTTTGTGACCAGGAGTACATGGTAGTGGCGAACCCCGAAATCTGTTATCCAGATGGATATGCGGGCCCAGCAAACGAGGCTACTCCCGAGCTCGGAAACCGGGTCAATGACCACATCGTAGACAGGCTCGAGGAATTGATCAGAAGGAACATGGGGGATTAGATGGAAGATAAGAAGAAAGCTGCTGCACTCAAGGCGGTCGAGTGGATCCAGGATGGTATGGTGCTTGGTCTTGGAACTGGATCGACCACATTCTATGCCCTTGAAGCGATAGGAAAAATGGTCGCCAAGGGATACGATCTTGTAGGGATCCCTACATCGACCAGTACGGAGAATCTGGCAGATAAGTTCGGCATACCGTTGACCACGCTTGATGAGGTGGAGAGTATCGATCTCACCATCGATGGTGCAGACGAGGTGGATCCTGAAAAGAGGCTGATCAAGGGGATGGGCGGCGCTCTTCTACGGGAGAAGATAGTCGCTTCAGTTTCAGAGGTGGAGATCATCGTGGTAGACGATTCCAAGCTAGTTGATCTTCTTGGTACCAAGTCCATGCTCCCAGTTGAGGTGGTACCCTTCGGCCATATGAGAGTCAAGGATAGGATAGAGGCAACGGGTTGCCAGGCCCATCTGAGAGGAGAAAAAACACCATACAGCACCGATAGCGGTAACTACATCTATGACTGCAGGTACGAATCCATTGAATCCCCTGAGGAGTTGGAGCAGGAGCTCGATTCGATACCGGGGGTTGTGGAAAACGGCCTCTTTCTGGGGCTAGCCAGTAAAATAATCATTGCAGGGAAGGGGGGCATCCAAATTAGGGATTGAACTCAGGTATATCTTCTGAGCTCCTTCACATTTGACTCAATATCGGAAATTCGCTTTCTCTCTTCCTTGTCGATCATTTCAACGATCTTCTCGAAAGGGATTGCTAACTTGTACGAATGGACTGGACGGCCTTTCCCCTCCTTCTTTATGTCTCGTTTAATGACCCATTTCCTTCTCCTCAGTTCCTGCATGGCTATCGAAACCTCTGGCTGCCTGAGTGCAGTGGATGTCTCTATCTCCACTGAGGTGGTTTCCTCTCGGTTGCGAAGGAAAGCCAACGTTCTGGCTACGTTCTTAGCTATTCCCGTCCTAGTGAGAAGGTTGACCAGGGTCTCTTCCTCATCCGAAAATTCCTTAGTTACCATAATCTCTATCCATTTATTAATCGCCACATATATATATCTTTTTCTATTCATATGAATGGAATTCAATCTGGCTTATATCCAGACACGATATTTTGATGACCTGTACCTCAATTTCATAATCTTCATTCCCCTAATACCAGTGGGAAAATCAGGTCTAAAAACAATCTACCCAGCGCCAAAAAATCATATTTGAAGGCTGCTAAGCATTTATATATCAAATGCGTATTAGGGCAACTTGCTTCCAGAGGCGATAGGATGAAGATGCCCAGAACAATCAATACTTACTGTCCTAACTGCAAGGCCCATACAGCTCACGAGGTAGAGAGGGTCAAGAAGAAGAAGGCCAGTGAGCTCAAGTGGGGCCAAAGGCGATTCAGAAGGGTGACAGCCGGTTATGGCGGTTTCCCAAGGCCAAAGCCCGAGGGTCGAGAGAAGCCCACGAAGAGGGTCCTTCTCCGATACAGATGCAAAACATGCAAGAAGGCGCATCAAAAGTCATGCTTCAGAGCGAAGCAGTTCGAGCTCACGGAGTGATCTTGAATGTCGGAAGAAGAGGCTAAGAAGTTCATCAGGGTCAAATGCACTGACTGCGGCAATGAACAGATCTCCTTCATCAGGCCCTCGACCACTGTGATCTGCCATGTCTGCGGATCCACTCTTATCAAACCAACAGGTGGACTTGGCGACGTGAAAGGAGAACTGTTAGAGGTGGTCGATTAGATGGTGAGAGGTAGCGAATTCCCTGAAGAGAGTGAGCTGGTCATCTGTACCGTTAAGAATGTGAAGAATTTCGGTGCTTTTGTCTCGTTGGACGAGTACGACGGTAAAGAGGGGTTCATCCACATCAGGGATGTAGCTACTGGCTGGGTGAAATATATAAGGGATTACGTCCGAGAAGGTCAGAAAATAGTCTGCAAGGTCTTGGGCGTTGATTCATCGAAGGGACACATAGATCTCTCACTGAAATCTGTGAACGACCATCAGAAGAGAGAGAAGATCCAGCAGTGGAAGAACGAGAACAAAGCCGAAAGGTTGCTGGGAATCGTAGCCGAGCGCATAGAAAAGACCTTGGATGAGTGCTATGAGGAATTCGCTCTAGATCTCATAGAGGATTTTGGAACCCTCTACGGGGCTTTCGAGCTGTGTGCTGGAAACCCTGAGATCCTCGATGAGGAGGGTTACGAAGGTGATTGGAAGACAGCCTTTATTGAGGTGGCGGAAGAGAACGTTACACCACCTTACGTCCAGATAGATGGTTACCTTGAACTCACATGCCCCGCATCAAACGGTGTGGAAATACTCAGAAATGCGCTCATTGCCGGAATAGACCAATCGGAGGAAGAGGTCTCAATACAGTATATTGGAGCCCCTCGATACAGGCTGGTCATAAATGCTCCAGACTACAAGATTGCAGAGGAAGAGCTGAAAGTAATCACCAACCGCATAATTTCCGAAGTTCAGAATGGCGGTGGGGAGGCTAGCTTCCATCGGGAATCGAAATAGGCGTTCGACCAATCATCATTTATGCTATCAGAATCAATTCTCCTTTCCCCTATTTGAGAAGACGGTGAAGGAAAGATTAACTATGAGAACAATACTTAGAAAGTGCCAGAGCTGCAATGAATACACTATGGGTGAATTGTGCAGCAGGTGCGGTTCGAAGACAGACGTACCTCTACCACCCAGGTATTCCCCTGAGGACAGGTGGGGCGAATACCGAAGAAGATTAAAGAAGGAAACTCTTGGCAGGTAAAACAACGTGGTTCATATGGAAAGCATCAAGATCATATTCTATGAGGAACCGGAATTAGTGGAGCCCATTCTTATCGAGGGACTCCCTGGAGTTGGCAACGTGGGAAAGCTCGCGGCCGAGCATCTCCTAGATCAAATAGACGCTGTGAAGTTCGCGGATATCTATTCTAAGCACTTTCCACCCCAAGTCATGGTGAATGACGAAGGGGTCATCAAGCTTGTGAACAACGAGTTATACTACTCCAAGGGCGATGGAGGACGCCCGGACCTGATCTTGCTTATCGGTGACTATCAAGGGCTAACTCCAGAGGGCCAATACGAACTTTCAGACCATGTTCTTGACATCGCAAGGCAGTTTGGAGTAAAGATGATATTCACCCTGGGAGGCTATGGCATTGGAAAGATCGTGGAGGAGCCCAGGGTTCTTGGAGCTGCCACCGACGAAGAACTGGTGGAACAGATGAAAGAGAAAGGAGTCGTGTTCTCAAGAGGGGAGCCGGGAAGCGGCATAGTTGGGGCGAGTGGCCTTCTACTCGGCCTGGGTAAGGTCTATGGCCTGAAGGCGGTCTGCCTTATGGGTGAGACCTCAGGATACTTCGTAGACCCCAAGGGGGCCGAGGTTGTTCTAAGGGTACTGGCCGAGATACTGAATGTGGAGATCGACTTCAGTGACCTTGAGGATAAGGCAGAGCAGATCGATATCATAACATCAAAGCTCAAAGAGATAGAGAGTCCACAGGAGCCCAAGAGAGAAGACCTGGGTTACATCGGATAAACTGCCCTATGAATACCTCATTTTCTTAAGATAGCTCAGGCTATAAAAGAAAAATGAGGCGGGTAATGAATACCCCTACCCCCACCGAATGCATCCCATCCCACCGAAGCAGGCTACTTCTGGAGATACTTTTCCTCGAATATCTCCAAGGATGCGAGTGCCTTTTCTGCCTCCTCCATTTTCTCTATCTTGTCCATGACCAAATTAATTCTATCATAGACCATGTCCCTAACGGCCGCCCTAATGGCCTCGGACCTGGAGGGAAAGTCATCAACCTGGACAAGGAAATCCAGCGCCCTTATGTATCTCGCAGGTAGGCGAATAGTAACCTTCTCCAGTTCTTTATCCATCCTCGCACCCATTCAGAAGAGGTCTAATAGACCTCTTTTGTCTGACATTATATATCAAGGTTACTATTTAAGCATTACGATGAAAAAGATGATGATTGATCATATACCAGATGTCCAAAACGAATGTCCTCGATCAACGTCGCTCAGGATTAATGATGGATTTACAAAATCGCTATATAGGCAATCACTATTATGGTCAACAGAACCCGACTTAGCTCAGACTGGCTAGAGCGGCTGACTGTAGTGGGTTACCGGCTTGCCGGTTCACAGCCGCCGATATCAGCAGGTCCCCGGTTCAAATCCGGGAGTCGGGACCAACCTTTCTTCTTCAACAACTGTTCAGACTCATCGAGGACCAAGAAGATCTTCACAGGCGTTATTTGCCTCAGATAGAACCTTGTCTCCATCCAGGGTAAGGAATTCCCTTTCTAGATAGATCGCTCTTCCATTGCACAGGACAGTCTTGACATTATGACACGAGGCGGAATAGACCAGTGTGGAAACGAGACTCTCCTTTCTGATGGGATTGAGATTCGGTGCTTTGCCATCCAAGATCACAATGTCTGCTTTCTTTCCCAATTCAATTGAACCTATTTGCTCGGTCAGACCTATCGCACTTGCACCATCTATTGTGGCTGCATCCAGGACTTGCTGCGCAGGAAGAATCGTGGCATTCCATCTGTTGGATTTCTGAAGCAGGGCTAGCATCTTCATCTCACCAAACATGTCTAGGCTATTGTTGGTGGTGCTTCCATCCGTTCCAAGAGAGACGTTCACCCCCACGTCCAGCATCTCAGGGATTGGCGCAACGCCGCCGGTGGCTAACTTCATATTGGAAACGGGACAGGTGGCAACCGATACCCCACTATCAGCAAGCAGTCGAACCTCCCTAATAGTGAGCCACGCCGAGTGAGCGGCCAGGCCATTATTGTTCAGGAAGCCTATGTCGTGCAGATGTTCGACGGGCCTCTTTCCCACCTTCTTTTTGTAATCGTAGACCTCTCCCCGTGTCTCCGATAGATGAAAGGTGAGGGGAATCCCCTTCTCAATAGCAAAATCACTGGCCTGAAGCAGCGTCTCGTCCGAGCACACGTACACTCCCTGAGGACCGACTCCTGGGTATACCAACTCGCTTTCCGCGAAGTCCCGATAGAACCGCTTACAGTTCTCGATCGGGACGCCGTTCTGCGTGGTGAACTGTTCATCTAAAACTGCCCAGCAAAGGACTCCCCTTATGCCTGCGGATTCAACCTGGCGAGCGATGATCTCCTGAGAGTAGTAAAGCTCAACGAAAGTTGTGGTCCCTCCAGCGATCATCTCCATCAAACCCAGTTTTGTCCCTGCGGCGATGTCATCAGGAGTTCTCTTACCGTCGATGGTGAACACTCTATCCAGGAAATCAGTGAAGTGCATGTCATCGGCGATCCCTTTCATTATGCTCATAGAAACGTGGGTATGTGCGTTGACCAGCCCCGGAATCACGATATCGCCTTTAGCGTTGATCTCGGTGTCTGCGCCCTCGGGAACATCCCCTATGGCCTGTATTCGATCCCCGTCTATCAATATGTCACCCTTTAGAATTCGACGGGATTGATCCTGGGTGACTATCAGAGCGTCACGGATGGCGGTGGTCATCAGAACCGGGGAATCCATGCCCATGGTTCGATAAAAAAGCTTTCCCCGCTTTCCATGATCTGCCCGGCAGGGTGCAAAGGTCTATATTTGGATTCGCGATTTTTACTGGTCGTCACCGCGGCGAGATGAAATTGAAATAGAGAGGTTGGAATCGTTGACATCGATCACTTTCCTTGGAACGGGCGGAGGCAGGTTCGCTACCATATACCAGATAAGGAGCACTGGTGGCATATACTTACAGGATGGTGTCAATATCCACATTGACCCGGGTCCTGGTGCCCTTGGCAGCATGAAGGAACTCTCCATCGACCCTGCAAGGACTGATGCCATTCTGATCTCCCATTGCCACCCTGACCACTACGTAGATGCCGAGGTCCTTTTGGAGGGAATGGCGATGGGGGGATTCAAGAAGAAGGGATTCCTCATTGGTAGTCAGACTGTTCTGGAGGGCAATGAGAACCTAGGTCCTTGCATATCACAATATCACCGATCGCTCCCGGAGAAGGTGATGATCGTGAGAAAAGGAGATCGGTTCACTGTTGGCAATATCGACATTGGGGTCACCCCCACCGTGCACAACGACCCTCTGGGAGTTGGATTTCGCTTTGAAACATCAGGAGGAATCATTTCCTACGTTTCGGACACCGAGATTCACGAGGCGGTTGTGGAAGCACACCGGGGAGCCAGGATCCTGATCCTGAACCTGACAAGACCACTTGGATCAAAGGTTCCAAGGCATTTGGAAACAGAGGAAGCGGCAGAAATGGTGAAGGGCATCAAGCCGGAAGTAGCTGTGCTCACTCACTTTGGCATGAAGATCATTCATGATGGCGTGACATCTCAGTCAAGGTTCATCGAAAAAGAGTCGGGAGTTAGGACGATCGCAGCTGAGGACTTCATGAAGCTAGGTGTTGGTCGTTCAATAAGAATCAGTAGCAAAGGTAAGAAGAAAAATGGATAGGAACCGTTAGAATGGACGATCTTCTTCCATGATTATATTAATGACACACTGGGCATAAGCAATTACACCAATTTTCACCCCGCAAATATGGACGGTTTTTCTGCGGATTTGTAGAAGAAAATTCGACCAAAATATACACAATTTTCTTATAGTAGTGCATCAATCGTTTAAATTGGTGTCTGGGGTCGGTGGCTCAATTTTCCTCCTAGGCAGCTTTTCTAGAATCCCCACCATCATCGGCCTTAGACACCTTAACCTCCTCCTCTGATTCTTGAATATAGTCAAAGAGTCCAAAGCAAAGAATTAATGATTGTCCCTTGCCTATAGGTGCCGGATGTCCATCGAGGAGCAGGTTCTAGGGCGGATCTCACCTGATAAGGAATACAGATCATTCATTGAACGAATTGTAGATGATCTGTTGAAGAAGCTGCGATCAGAAGCAGTGAAGATGGGGCTGGAAGTCGAGATCATGCTTGTTGGCTCGGTGGCCAAGGATACTTATGTGCTCTCCCCGGACATCGATATCTTCATACTTTTCCCTCAGAAGTTGCCAAGAGATAAACTCGAGAAGTACGGGCTTGAGCTTGGTAAGAGTATCATTGACGGACAGGAGAAGTATGCTGAGCATCCATACGTCCATGGAGAGATCCAGGGACTTGGAATCGATCTTGTTCCCTGCTACAAGTTGGAAGATATTGCAGAGATGAAATCGGCCGTCGATCGGACCCCTTTCCATCTCGAATTCGTCAAGAAGAATCTCAAACCGGAACAGAGGGATGAAGTCAGGCTTCTAAAGCAATTCATGAAGGGATTGGGAGTATATGGCGCAGAGGCAAAGGTCGAGGGCTTCTCGGGCTACCTAACGGAGCTGCTGATCATCAAATACGGTGATTTCAGAACGGTTCTAAATAACGCCACGCAATGGACGAACGGCACCACTCTATGGCTTGAGAAGAAAGGCAGGACCAAGTTCAAGGGGCACATGGTTTTCTACGATCCCGTCGACCTAAAGCGAAATGTGGCCTCCGCCCTATCGGTGGACTCATATGCCATCTTCATCCAGGCCTGCAATGATTATCTCAAGGAGGAGAGGATCGAGTTCTTCTTCCCCCGGGAAAGAAATCCAATAATAATGTCGGAGATGGAGGACATGATTGCATTGAGAGGGACCTCGATCGTGATAGCGTCCTTCAACAGGCCGGATATAATAGACGACAATTTATATCCTCAGATCAGGAAGACACAAGAAGGCCTCCTGAGCCTCTTGAGAGAACGGGATTTCACTATCATAGACGCCGATTTTCACGTTGGAGACCGCATCTCTTTCGTTTTCGAGCTTCAGGATGATGTGCTTCCCAGGTGCCACAGGCATGTTGGACCGCCTGTGTGGATGGACCACTCTGAGAGATTCCTTGATAAATGGGAGAAAAGCGGCCTTAGCCCACCATTCATAGATAATGGGAGGTGGATAGTTCTAGCTGAGAGAGAGTTCACAAATGCGTTGGACCTTCTTGCTAGAGAAGCGGGAAAAGCCGCTCTGGGAAGCGACTTCAAGCAGATGAAGGGGTATCATGTGATCGGAGGCAACGAGGTTTTCGGTCCTGGTATGGAGCCAGTACTATCCTCATTGATGGACAAGAGGATGAATTGGGAGATCTAGTCGCTTTAAGGGTTCACCAGGAATGTATCTTCAATCTGACTGATATTACCGGCAGAATCAGTGGCCTTGATCGTGAAGACATAGCTCCCCTGGCTGTATGTGGCATTGAACCCGTATATGTTATTGCCAACATCGGTCATGTTTACGAATGTTCCCGATTCACCTGCCAGAACAACTTCGATCCGTATACTATTGAGCTTCCCATTATCCGTCACCTTGGCGGTGATGTTAACGGGATCGCCAGCATGAATGAGGGTCTGCTCGTTCTGGTCAGTTAGCTCTGTCCACACACCGCCCACGTCCACCCAGATAGTGGGCTCTCCGATCGACGGGTTGGTGTGGTCCGAGAAGGGTGGATTCATGAAGAGTATCCAAAGCCCTAGGAATAGCAGGAAGAACAGGACAAAGTTACCAATCATCGTCTTCGTCTCAAGGGATTCCCTATCGACGCCGGTGAACGGGTAGATATATCTTAGAACAACAATGCCCACGAGAAGTATCACGAAACCAAGTGCCCAGTGAACAGAGGTACTTACAAAATATCCAATGACGGCGAAGATCACACAGATGACAACCGTCACTAGGAGGGCCCTTGTTCCCTTGATGTCCTTTTCAAGAAAGGCCTTCTCATCGAACTCGGGAGGTACCCATTCATATTCCTCCTCCTTTTCCTCGACCTTTCTCTTCTTCCGAGCCATTGACCCCCTTAACAACAAGTTGTGTATAAATCTTTTCTCCAATTCGTCT
>JAAEEP010000026.1 GCA_013415695.1 Methanomassiliicoccales archaeon
CTCGGTTGCCACTCTCGCCCCATTTATAGGGATACCATACTTGTCCTTGACCACTCCTGTGACCAGGCAGCTGTGGTCGCTGGGTACGAGGACCTCCAGGGGCCAATCCATGGCGGAGGTGCCGAACTCGTTGACCGCGAGGATGTAGTAGCTGTACTCGGTGAGGTCGTTCACAGTGGTGTCGTTGAAGGAGAAAGTCCCCGGGCTCAGCATGGCGATGTGCTTCGACCCTCCTGATCCCTCCTGCCTGTAGACGGCGTAATGATCAAGGGAGAACCAGAGGCTGTAATTAGTAGGTTGCCAAGCCAGCTGGACGTAGGAATCTCCCGTCCTGGTTATCATGGGATATGCTGGAGGACCCACCATGCCGCTGAGCGGGGCATTGTCCTTCACACCGATGTCCTTCCTGATGATGTAGGGTTCGTCCACCATTCCATCACCGTTCTCATCGGGGTAGGTCCAGTCGCTCCAGTGGTTCCCGTATCCAGAAGCTGTCCAGTTGGTCAGGGATTCGTGGACGTAGACCTGAACATGGTCGCTGCTGTACGCCTCGGTGGCCCCGTTGTTCCCCATGAAGGCGTTTGCCCAGAAGGTGCCCGTGGATCCATCGACGGAGATGGCATAGCCCTGGTTCTCAACGAAGATGCTGGCTATGATCGAGCTACCGTTGCTCTTCGACATCGACATCCCCACCTCGTTTCCGGAGACGTCGCAGTGGAACACGCCTCCCCCCTCGCAGCCCGCCATGAAGATCCCGTACTTGTTCAGGAAGAGCCCGGTATCCATTATCCAGACGTCGTCGCAGAATCCCATCACGATCCCCGCGGTACCGTTCTGGACGAAGAGCGGTCCGACCCTGAGACCGGTGACATTGGCGAGCAGGAGCTCACCCACCGCTGACCTGAACACCTGTCCCTCCATGTCCTGGTTAGCGATGTACACCAGGGGCAGTCCGTTCACCGTATTGTTGACTGGCATCTTGTGAGTGTTGAAATGCCCCATCTCCTCGCCATCGATGATCATCGAGCACCCCAGCATGTCGTTCCCCCCGATCACATCGTTTGATGAGCGGAACAGGTGGATGCCGTCATCCACATGGCTAACGGTGTTGTTCATCACCTGAGCGTCGCTGGAGGAATAGAGGACTATCCCGTTCTCGCTCCTGAACACATCGTCAGGTTGTTAGCCGAGAGGGCATAGATCCCGAATCCCCCGTTGTCATGGAGGATGTTACCCCGTAGGGCATTGCCGTTGGATAACGGCCAGCACGAGATCCCGTTCATTCTGGAGAGCTCGACGGTGTTGTTTTCAACCTCGTTGTGGGGAGACCCCCACAGGTATATGCCGTCCTCGGAGCTCCTGAGGACGGTGTTGCGGGTGATGTGGTTGTGGCCTGCATAGTTGGTAAGGTACACCCCGTACTTGTTTTCCGAGCAGAAGTTGTCGCTTATGTCGATCCTGCTCGATCCCTCGAGGTATATCCCCACATTGCTGTTCCTGTGGCAGCTGTTCCTAGTGACGACGCTGTCCAGGGACCAGAAGAGGTCGATGCCGTTGACCATATCATGGAACTGGCAGTCGTAGATCATGCAGTCCAGCGCCCGATCGGTATAGATCCCTATCATGGAGCTGGAGAACGAGCTGTCATGAATGAAGACGGATGAGGAGTGGGCCACTATCACCCCGACGGAGGTGTTTCCTATCTCGATGCCGGATATGGTCATGCTTGTTACGTTTGCAACTATGATCTGCCCCGAGTCCACCGGGACCGTTTCGTTCCCGAAATCGAGGTTCTTGAAGTAGCGGATGGGAAGGCCGTTCACGGTGCAGTTCACTATCTCCTGACTGGCATAGGTCTCGACTCTACGTCCGTCTGCATTGCCCACCATGTTGAAGGAGCACTGGGTCATCTCATTCCCTTCAAACCTGCAGTTGAGGCTGTTCATCAGGTTGATGCCCGTCTCCCCTCGCTCGAGGGTGTTGTTGAGGATCAGGCAGTCGTCCGAGAAGAACACTCCGAGGTTCACCCCGCTTCCCGCAAGATCGTTCTCTGCCACAAGGGTGAAGTTGGAATACTGGATCATGATGCCGGCTCCCTGATCGTCATAGCAGTGGTTGCGCTCGAGGGTGCAGTTGTCCGAGCCATACAGGAGTATCCCGGCGAAGGTATCGTCACACTGGGACCAGGAGACGGTGCAGTTCGAGGAATCGCTCACCATTATGCCGTACATGTCGGAACCCCGGCAGGAGCTGTTGAGAACGCTGGTCGCCTCCGAGCCGTTGATCCAGATGCCCGCGAACTCGCATGCGATGCACCTGATGTTGTCCATTATCCCGTTCGTCACGTTCAGTAGGGTGATGCCGCATCCCGGGTCATCCCCCAGCGGCCCGGCGTTGATCAGCAGGCTATCGCTGATGACGAAGTGAACTGTGGTGTTGCTGATCGCTATGCAGCTGCCCTCCTCCCTGGCATCGATGCTGTAGCCCTGGATGATGTAGGGATCACCCTCAGACCCGTTACCGGGCCAGCCCTTCGAGAGGGCCATCTGGGCGAACTCAGTGTCCCCATCGATCACGATACTGTCCTGTCCAATTAGGTCCTCCGCCGATCCGTGGTTGGCCGTGACAATCAGGCCTGAAGTGATTAGCAATGCCACGATGAACGCTAAGATCAACCTGCTTCTTGACACCGTTAGAACCCCCATGCTCCGACATCAAAGGGAGCTGGTTGAGATTCCAATTGAAAACATATAATAGCTTTGCCACGCCGCTTGAAGATCTGATCCACCGATCATTCTGACCGCATGGCTTCCCGTCCAAGTGTGGACCATGATCAAGGCTAGCGGCTCATCCTCGATCATTGGCCCTGGGAAACCTGTAGACGCCGGTGGTGTGTGACCTCCGCGAATGACCGCTCGTCTCTACGAGGCCAGCCGAGATCATCAGCTCCTTGAACTCGGTGGATGGCATACCATGGTAAGGTTCTCTGGTGGGCTCCCTGATGACCAGCCTGCCATCGGATTTCAGGTTGCTCACCAGGGCCTTGACCGTCGATTCCCTCTGGCCTCTCGGCACCTCATGGAGAACATAGTGGACCACGATGACGTCGAAGGGTGAGGGGAAGGCGATGTCGGAGATGCGTCCGAGCCTGAATTCAACATTCTGAAGTCCGCTCAAGTTCCTTTTAGCGACCTCGATCCAGTTGCGGGAGGCGTCAACGCAGGTCAGGTGCCCTTTCCCCAGTCGGAGGGCGACCATCCTGGACATGACGCCTGGACCAGAACCGAAATCCATCACGTTCTCGTTCCCGGTCAGATCCAGATCCTTGACGAACCTGGAATAGGTCGGTCTCAAGAATGTCTTCAAAATGAAATTGGCGACCAGTATCTTACCTCTCGAGGGCTCGTGGACCATGGGGGATGATTGGATGTCCGCCTTTTGTTTTTTTCCAGACCTAGAATGGTCCCAAGGCGCCGTCCTTTGAAAACCATAAGGATCTCAATGTGAATCGCAGGCTCAATGATGAAGGGGGCTATTCTGTGGTGCCCCGGAACTCCTCAAGGTCATCGGGGGGCCAACCCCGTGGGGTATTGCCACCATCCTTGAACCTGAAGTCGCAGAGATCGGCACCATTTCCGATTGTCTTGGTTCTGCACAGACCCACGCCGAATGCCCCGAACATGGCGTAATCGCCGAGGCAGATGTAGGGCATGTACCTCTCTGCTCCAAGCTTCTTGAAGAGCTTGAAGACGGCGCACTCCAGGTAATCGATGCCGTAATCGAAGCCCTTCATGTCTGCCTCCACCACTTCAAAGACCCAACCCTCGGGGAATTCCCTCTTCTGTGATAGCTGAGAGGCATTCCTCCACATATCCATGGTCTCCTCGGTGAAGAAAGATGAACGGAAGCCCTCCTTGTACGGCTCTGGCATGTTGTTGAACGCACCTTCGAAACACTCGTATGCGATCTTTCCGATCTTGCGCTCTTCCATCCCCTGTTCGTCCATCACACGAATGAGCGAGAGCATCTGGACGCAGGCCAACATGTTCCCTTCATGGATGTCCTCTTCTTCGCCCAGATAGGGCATCTTGGGAATTAGCGTCTCGAAATCCGATCTTGCACTCTCTCTGAAGGTTTCCAGTTCCGAACCCTCGAAGTATCTTGCAAGAGTGGGGCTCATTCCACCGAATACCTGGTCAAAGTACGATAGCAGTTCATCAGTTCTCTTAATGAAGTAATCCTCTTCGCATTCGGACATCCACCTGCCTCCCAGTCGATTGTGAAAATGCGTCCTCTCCCAAAGTGGAAGGAGGAGGAAGATAGGGATGTAGGATATAAAGAAGGTGAGAATTGAGGTGTTGAAGATACCAAACGAATGAAGTGGGAGCAGTCTTCAGGCCGCTCCTTGCACTTTTTCTCCATTTCTTTTTCATTCTTTTTCCTTGAAGGGATCAGATCAGAACGCTTGATCGCCTGAAGTTGAATGACTTCCTCTATATCGCGAGATCAACAGGGAGAAGATCATACTCACTTGCAGGCACAGACCTCTCCTGAACGGCAGTCGCAGACCGCCATCTGGATCACTGGATAGAGGTTCGCAATCAACTTCCGCTCCGCCTTTCTCAGGTGCTCTGAGAACGTCGAGCGAGAAACGCCCATCCTGTTCGCGAGCTTGTCGGCGCTCACCTGTGACGGCTCCTCGAAGTAGCCAAGAGAGAAAGCCTCGGCTAACGTTGAGATCTGCCTCTCGGTGAGACCGGCCAGTATGCTGGACGAGGGGAGAAATGGATCCGGTAGTCCATAGACAAGCTGCTTGAGGGAGAGTATCTTCACCTCACCACCTTGAGCCTGGACCTCATTTACGATGAGGTTGAGGTTCTCCTTCCCGTAGGAGAAGACCCTGTACTGCTCCCACCCCCCTTTGATGAGCGACGGCTCCAGATACCAGCACTCATGGTCATCGATGATCTCGGAAACGCCTTTGTAGTCACCGCAATCACATTCTCTTGACACTATCCTGATGGCCCTCTCTGAGGGAAAGGCGATGTGACTCTCGCCAACTAGATTCGGCACACTCAGCATGGCTTCAATCTCTTCATCCGTACCGCCCCACAGCTCGATGATGTGGGTCCTGGTGTTGCACCAAATGCGTATGGTCACGTCAGGGAACTTGGCGGAGATATTGGAGAACGGACAGTCGTGCCGGACCTCCATTCTCATCTCGAAGGGTTCCATGCTTGTTCTAACCATTCATAGCGGTTAATAAATTGTCCCTCCCCAGGGCGGTACTAAGGAGATCAATATTCTTTATTTGGTATTGCGAGAGCTCTTGGGAGAAGCGGGTGACCTAGATCAAAGATTGTGTGAATATGAGCGGTTTAGACCTGGTTCTACGCACTGCTCCTGGCCTTCCTCATCGTGATGAGGTAGGCTAGATTCAATGAGATGGATAGTCCAATTAGTAAACCCTCCAGGAAGTTGAGGATCGAGTTTTCCCCCGCGACCAGCCCAAGCATGAGCGCCGAGAGCAGGCTGAACGCCCCGATCACCAGAAGATATTGAGGATTCCTGATGAACATCATCATATTATTCTCCAAGAATCGCTATTAAGTTTTCTATCATCGGCGAAGACGGCTCAAGATGACTAGCTTCTTGCCCATGACCGCACCAAAAGTAGCTGGTGATGACCAGCGGATGATGAATGACCTTTTTTACGGAATACACCCTATGGGTAACACCGTTACATTCTTAAGGTATAGCCGATATTAACAATAGTGAATCGACCTCTAGGCGGGTCGAATCACGCATCTCTGAATCCAAGGTCCTGATGGAGGACAGCTGCTTGCCCATCCTCGGTTCGACCGTATCCCCCTAAGTGGTCTGTACGATGGGCGGTCTTGCGGCGTATTTTTCAGATCTCAGGGCCCTTGGGTCTTTTTTTATCACATGTCCATAAGATCGCATGCATGAAAGGTGCATAATTCCTTGTCCCTTCATGGGTTTGACCAAATTGCCACTTGGCAACAGAACAAATGGTGTTTTCTGGAAATCAGTTGAGAAATATGGAATTGGTTTGAAGAAAGAAGGCTCAGCTTTCGTTCGCAGGAACCAACGATGATTCCAAAGGAGGATTCTCCAGGACAATGGTCCTGGGGGAGAACCCGTGCCTCTGGTAGAACTGGATGACTTCCTCGTTGCCCGTCTCCACCGCTATCTTAACAGTAGAGGTGCCCTGATAGTGGAACCAGTTGAGGGCAGCGATCATCAACCTATCCCCTATTCCAGTGTTCCTGAAATCCTTCTCCACGTAGATGGAGTCCAGCTCGCCCTCGTTCTCTTTGGTGACATAGGCAATGCAGAACCCCACGAGCCTTCGGTCCGATCCAGCATAGGCAAGTTCCACTCTTATCCCTGCCTTCCTGGATCTCCTGGATATCTCCCCTCTTCTCTTTTTCCAGGTCTGATCCGCGTAATATCCTTCGAAATAGGGTGAGGAGGTCGCGTAAAGTTGGTTCAGTTTCTCCCACAGTTCCTTTGCCTTATCCAGAACCTCTTCTCCACCGGAGGTATATACAATATTCTGCATGGTTTACCACCGAGCCTTGAAATTCTCAGATATTTAATAACAATTGCTAACTACCAAGGTTCAACCGTACAGTTTCCGTCCATGAATGACGAATTTCGGAATCCAACGGACTTCTATTGCACGATGCTTCGTATGGACTGACTCGATGAGAGCCGCGAAGAATGCCCTCGAATCCCTTCAGCCATCGGATAACTATTAATGGCCTTTTCACATAGGTTAAGACCATGAGCGAGGACAATATCGCCATTTACCTTGATTTCGAGAATCTCGCCATCTCGGCGAGTGATTACTATCCAAGCCTTTCCAAACCCCTTAGAATAGATCACATCATGGATTTTGCCGCCAACAAGGGCAACCTCTGCATCAAGAAGGCTTATGCCGACTGGTCCAGGGAACCCAATCGATCCTACGCGAGCGATCTGATGGAATACGCCTTCGAGCTCGTTCACCTGCCAAACATGACTGCCAGGGGAAAGAACGCGGCTGATCTCAGGATGAGCATGGACGCCATGGAGGACATGCAGAACTTCTCCACGATCACCAGGTTCATCATCGGTTCCGGGGACACGGACTTCATTCACTTGATCCGCAGGATACAGCAGAGGGGCAAGTACGCTGTTGTCATAGGGTTCGAACAGACCGTTGGCAGGACCATCAAGGACAACTGCAATGAATTCAAGTCCATGGAAGAGCTTATGGGCGACTTCGGCAAGAAGGCGGAGGAGGAGATAGACTACGAGTGGGACGAGGCCAAGGATATCCTCATCAGGTACATCCGTGGGAGGTCTTCTGAGGCTCCAGTATTAATGTCCACGCTCAAGGAGGATCTGCTCAGGCTACAGCCCTCCTTCTCGGAAAAGAAGCTCGGCTTCCGCTCCTTCCGGGAGTTCGTGGAAGCGCAGGACGCGCTGATCGCGAAGATAATCGGTGACCCGGCGAGCGGACAGCTATTTGTCAAGCTGAAGACATGGGACGAGGTAGCGACGATGACCCAGGAGATCGACATCAACGAGGTCAGTGATTTTCTCTTCAAGAACCTGAGATTCCAGAGGAACCCTGAGGTGAGGAACGAGATCTACATGATCGTCCTGAAGATGTTCGAGAGGAAGGAGGCGATCACACTGGACGAGATGGGGGACAGGGTGATGAAGGTCCTCAAGAGAAGGCTCACCAAGATCGAGATCAAGAACTTCCTGTTCACACTGGGGCAAGGGAGGCTGTTCAAGTTCGCCAACATCAAGTACAGTGGATCGAAGTATACGATGCCGCAGGTTCTCATAGACAATGTCCCTGATCTGGAGAGGATCGATTCAATCTACCTCCAGAGGAATCTGGACCTGGTGCTGAGGCAGTTCCCCGGAATATCCATGGGGAGAGTGATGGAGCTCATGGGACAGTGATCGTCCCGACCCTCTTTCCGATTTCGAAGGGAAACTCCACCCTGCCACCTATTCTTGGATGATCTTGCGATGCCATAATTAAACCGTTTTGCGATTCACCGGCTGAGGGCAGTCGACCAATTGAAGCCGCGGAGTGAATTGCATGGGATTCTTGCTTTTACAGGAGAGGGACGTCAAAGAGATCCTCACGATGGACATGGTCATCGAAGTCGTGGAGAAAGGATTCAGGGAAGAGGGCATGGGGAGGGCGCAGATGCCCTCCAAGACCTATCTCTACTACGGGAAACACAACGGGGACATCAGGTGCATGCCCTGCTACTTGGAGGATTCTGATATTTCTGCGATCAAGGTTGTCAACGTTCACCCGGAGAACTCCATAAAGTACGGGTTGCCCACGGTGATGGCGACCGTTCTCCTGATAGACACCTGCAACGGTATCCTCAAATCGGTCATGGGGGGAACATGGCTGACGGCCATGAGGACTGGAGCGGCGAGCGGAGTTGCCACAAAGTACCTCGCTAGAAAGGACTCGAAGATCGTCGGCATGGTGGGCGCAGGCGTTCAGGCTAGAACACAGCTAATGGGACTCAATGAGGTCCTGGACGAGATAGAGGAGGTACGGGTCACAGACCTCAGGAAGGACACCAGGGAGAACTTCTCAGAGATCATGAGCAAGATGCTGGGTCTAAAAGTGACTCCTGTGGAAAAGGTGAAAGAGACCGTGGTGGGAGCGGATGTGGTGGTGGCTACCGTGCCCACGCGTGAACCCTTGATCAGGGGAGACTGGATCGATGACGGAGCTCACATTCTCGCGGTAGGAGCGGACGCACCCGGCAAGGAGGAGTTCTACCCAGATATCTGGAAGAGGACCAAGATCGTGGTCGATGATTGGAAGCAGGCCTCGCACTCAGGTGATATCAATGTGGCCATTACCCAGGGCCTGATCAGCAGAAAAGACATATGGGCCGAACTGGGGGAGATCGTTGCCGGAAAGAAGGAAGGTCGTACATCTCGAAGCGAGGTCACGATGTTCGACTCCACCGGAATAGCGGTCCAGGACACAGTGACAGCTGACCTGGTCTACAGGGAGGCGGTGGCTAGGGGGATAGGCCAGGTGTTGGACATCTGGCTACCTTGAACGGAAAAATGCTTGAATTGAAGTGAAGTTGATTGGTGCCTTGTTCCCTCTATTGAGAACGGATGGCCTCTAATTGCATCCATAAAATCACCCGCGGGGGTATCGACTATTTACAGGGGAGACGATGACCCCCGCGAGCCTGTCAGAGTTCGTCTTATGATGCAAACTTCATTTTCTGACTCACTTGACCGAGGGTGAAGCAGTGATCACCGCTGATTTCCTAGCCTCGATCAACTTCATGATGACCTCAGGGTCTGCGATGGTCGTGGTGTCACCCAGTTCCTTGATGTCACCAATCGCGATCTTCCTCAGGATGCGTCTCATGATCTTGCCGCTCCGGGTCTTGGGCAGTGATGAGGAGAACTGGATGTGCTCTGGTGTTGCTATCGGTCCGATTGTGGATCTCACGTGCTTTATCAGGCTCTTCCTGAGCTCCTCGGTCTCTTCGACACCCGACTTGAGTGTGACGAAGGCGTATATGGACTCACCCTTGATCTCGTGGGGAACGGGTACGACCGCGGCTTCCGCAACATCCTCGTGAGATACCAGGGCGCTCTCTACCTCTGCCGTGCCGATGCGGTGTCCCGAGACCATGATGACATCGTCAATGCGGCCCATCAACCAGAAGTCGCCGTCCTCGTCAACGCGGGCGCCGTCACCGGTCAAGTAGTATCCAGGGAACTTCGACCAGTAGGTCTCCTTGAACCTATCGTGCTGCCCATAGACAGTACGCATCAGACCGGGCCAGGGTTTCTTGATCACGAGGTAGCCTCCCTCATTTGTTCCGGCCTGGTTGCCATCCTCGCCCACTACCATCGGCTCTATGCCGAAGAACGGTCTGAGCGCTGCACCGGGCTTCAGTGTATGGACTCCCGGCAATGGGGTTATGAGTATCCCACCGGTCTCGGTCTGCCACCATGTATCCACTATAGGGCAATTGCCCTTGCCGATGACGTTGTAGTACCACATCCATGCCTCCGGATTGATGGCCTCCCCCACGCTTCCGAGAATGCGCAGGGACGAGAGATCCCGGGAGTTGGGCCACTCTTCACCTTCCTTGATCAGGGCCCTGATCGCGGTCGGGGCGGTATAGAATATCGACACGCCATACTTCTCCACTATCTCCCAGAAGCGGTCCTTCTTTGGGTAGGTTGGAACGCCCTCGAACATCAGGCTTGTCGCTCCCGCCGAGAGCGGGCCGTAGACGATGTATGAGTGACCGGTTATCCAGCCTATGTCTGCGGTGCACCAGTATATGTCATCCTCGTGGTAATCGAAAATGTACTTGAATGAGACAGTGGTGTAGAGCAAGTACCCTCCGGTGGTGTGGAGCACGCCCTTGGGCTTCCCGGTCGAGCCGGAAGTGTACAGGATGAAGAGCGGATCCTCCGCGTCCAGGGTCTCGGGGTCACATTGAGCGGGGGCATCCCTTGCCTCGTCGTGCCACCACAGATCGCGCCCTTCCTTCATCTCCACGGGCCGGCCAGTGCGCTTGACCACGATCACCTTCTCAACCGAGTTCTCTTCGGAAAGAGCGGCATCGGCGTTCGACTTCAGAGGGATGACCTTGCCATTTCTGAAAGACCCATCCGAGGTGATGAGAATCGAACATCCGCTGTCGTTGATCCTCTCCCTGAGGGAATCGGCACTGAACCCACCAAAGACGATGTTGTGAATCGCGCCGATCCTGGCGCAGGCAAGCATGGCGATGGTCAATTCAGGGATCATCGGTAGGTAGATGGAGATCCTGTCCCCCTTCTTCACTCCATGTTTCTTGAGGACATTGGCAAATCGACAAACCTCATTCAGGAGCTGCAGGTAGGTGAAGGTTCTCATCTCATCGGGTGATTCACCCTGCCAGATGATGGCCGCCTTGTTCTTCCTCCAGGTCTTTGCGTGTCGGTCCAGGCAGTTGTAGGCGGCATTCAGCTTTCCGCCCTTGAACCAGCTTATCCTGGCCCCCTCCACGTCCCACTGAAATGTGATATCCCAGGGTGAGAACCAATGAATCTCATCTCTGGCTTGCTTCTCCCAGAATCCCTCAGGGTCGGAGATCGATTCCTCGTACAGCCGGAGGTAGTCCTCCACACTGCCTAAGTGCGCTCTTTCACTAAGCCCCTTTGGAGGAACGAATCGTCTGTTTTCCTCCATTAGGGACTTGAAGGTCTTGTCACTGCTCACGGGGCTATCTAGCGCTTTAGCTGTTTTATTGTCTTTGGGCAAAGCTCTTCCCCCTCAACGAGAAGAAGGATAATAGGAGAATGATATAATAAATTATCGAATAACCTATTCGACAATCGTTGAATAATATGTCATTTTGAAAGCAGAATTCATGCAATCTTATCGTTTCGAGACAATCAAGAGCCAGTAACAATCCGTGTCAAACGTGATTCAAATTGTACCTCGGACCGCATAGATAGAACCTAAGATCACGCCTCTTTTATTGGACCGTGATCATTGGTCTTCGTTGAATGTTGGGAACTGGGGCACGGGTGAGAAAACCGCATTTCGTGAGTGAAAAGCATTAAAACCGATTCTTGGGAATATTGTATTAGGGGGGTCCTTGCGGAATAAGGACTTGCAGGAGATGACCAAATGAGTTGTCTCCCTCAGATATTGGCCTGATGATTTGACCAATGGCAGGCTGAACATTCTAACTTTTGAATCGGGAGATGGAGGACCCTTTCAGCGCCGAGGAGGGGCGTTTGAAGTTCCCAAGACCTGAAAGGGAGGAGGTGAAGGATATGGCAAAATTCCTCGCGACCTGGAAGATGAACCAGAATGTGAAGTGGCCGAAAGATCCAGAGGAATATCAAAAGTTGATCGAGAGCCTTTGGGGCGGTGCAGAAATGCTCATGAAGAAGGGGGAGCTGGTCGAATGGGGGGCATTCCCCAACACCAACGAAGGCTACTCTGTTTTCGAGGGCGATCACATTTCCGCCATGAGGGGGGTGATGATGTTCTACCCCTGGATCATAATGGAACCTCGCATCGCTCTTTCGTTGGAAGAGACGCGCAAGAACACAAGAGAATTGTGGGAGATGAGAGCGAAGAGGTAGGGACTTAGACAGAGGTCTGAAGCCCCTTTTCAACTTTTTCTTGATGCGCCAAGAGCGATATGATGTGGCAAGGGTTACATTCATTGGATTCAACCCACCTTTTATCAGATAGCTTCGATCGATCATTGGGTGGAAACATATCCACGATCGGCCGCTTGGATTTTTTTTAACCATCTCGTGTAGGAACCGATAGATGTTATCTAGAGGAAACTCCCAAGTCATGTTCGGGATTTCAATGATGCCGATCGGACCATTGATGATGGAGCACAGGGTCATCGAGAGGATGATCTCGCTGCTGACGCTTGAGCTGGACCGGATAAGAGATGAGGAGGACCCACACATATACTTCCTCTTCAGCGCCATCGACTTCCTGAGGACCTACGCCGACAGGACCCATCACGGAAAGGAGGAGGACATTCTGTTCAGGGACCTGAGGAGGAAGGAACTGAGCCCCGAAATCCGTCTGACGATGGAGGGGCTGGAGCAGGACCACCGGATGTCAAGAGAGAACTCGAAGGCGCTGCTCGAGTCCCTGAGAAGGTTCAACGGCAGTCAGAACGGGGAAAGGGAGCAGATCGAGGAGAGGCTTGGCTTCCTTACTGCCCTCTATCCCAAACACATCGAGACCGAGGACAAGCGGTTCTTCATCCCCTCCATGGATTACTTCTCAGAGAAGGAGCAGGAGAAGATGCTGGAGGAATTCCTGGAGTTCGACCGGAGAATGATCCACGAGAAGTACGAGGGCATGGTTCTGAGATATGAAAGCGAGTTCTCCGCGAGCATTCCCAAAAGGGGAGCCGAGGGTGGAGAGTCTCCAATGGAGAGCTCGTCAGTGAAATGGGTATGCACTGTCTGCGATTGGGTCTACGATCCAAATATTGGGGATCCAAATGGAGGGATCCCACCGGGAGTGGAATTCGAGAACCTTCCCGACGACTGGGTTTGTCCCCAGTGCGGGGCAGAAAAGGACGCGTTCGAAAGGCTCATAGGCTAGAGGTAATGGAACAGGTCATCCAGACGATACAATCCATGAACTCACTTCAATTGAATGTCATGCCCTCTGGGAAAAATTGGAAAAAGGAAAGGGTTTCCATTTTGCCACTCTTTCTAACGAAGTGAGGAAAGATATCCGTTTCTGACGAATTTCAATTCAATCCAGAACCTTGGAGATTTCTTCTTTGGGTACCGCTACTAGCGTTTCGGTAGAGATCACATCGGATTTACCGATCAGGGCTTTCATCATGGCCTTCTCGTCAGGGGCTTCCAGGACATGTGCAAAATCATAGCGGCCAAGCGTCCAGTTCATGGACTTGAATATAATTCCCTCTTTTGCCAGACCTTCTATGTACTTGTTGATGGAGGCGATCAATTCTTTTGTCGGTTTTGACCTGAATTTGCCCAACATAATGAAGAGCATTTTTTCACCTCATGCATTCCCTCTGATGATTAGGTAATTAAGATTTACCATGGTCATGAAAGTGGGTTGCTTGGAGATGCGACTAATTCGGTTGAATGAATCCATTGCGGAATGCTGAGTGAAAATGGAGAATGAAGAAAAAGATGCGATCGTTGGCAGATTGAATTCAGATCGCCAGTATCAGTGAAACCGCTATCCCCATGCTGAGGAGGACCTGGGTCAAGAGTACGACCTGAACATTGGCCTTCTGTCCCACGACGAACTTCTCCCCCTTCGTAGGATCGATGAACGAGATATTGACCGCCTTGTATGCGAAGGGCAGCGTGAGAAGCCCGAGAAGGCAAAGGGGAGGAATCGTGCCAAGGGCCACGAAAAGTACCAGGATGGCATACACCGAGAAGGTCAGGACAGTGTAGAGCTTGGCAGCCTTCCTTACACCGAGGCTGATCACCAGGTTCTTCCTCCCTCCGTTCTTGTCCGCATCAAGGTCTGGAAACTCGTTCAGCAACAGCAGGTTGAAGGTGAGTATTCCTCCAGCAACGGCGAGGACGATGCAGTTTAGGGAAATGGTGCTTGTGTTGACCATGTACGAACCTAGGATCGGTAGAAAGCCCAGACCGAGTCCGGCAGATATCTCGCCAAGCATCTTCCTGGCGAAGAGCTGGGTGTAGAACAGCGAGAACATCATGCCCGGAACAACGATCAGTAGAAGAATCGCTCCCACATTGTAAACGAGATATGAGCTGAGAAGGGCTGATGCGAGAAAACATATCAATGCCACTCGGAAGACCTGGTTCGGCGTCAGCAATCCCTTCTGCAGGATACCGCTTCCCCCGTTGAAGATCGTCCTCCGCGTGTTGAAATCGATTCCCGTCTTGTGGTCGTAGTACTCGTTCAAGGTGTTGACGGTGATGTGAAGCGCAACCAGGATGACAGTGAACAGTCCAAAGTACAGTGAATTGAAGCTTCCATCGTAGAATGCCAGCAAACCGCCTACGGAAGAGAGAATGATGGGCAAGAGCAAGAATGGAGCGCGGATCTCCACCATCCAAACCTTCAGGGACATGGGGGCGGTGATTCTGATTTCTTTATTTAATGATTAAGAGATTTTGTTAGCAAGTTTGGGTGATTGGGCAGATCCAACGAAGAATATGATGAAATCATTATGGAGATATCGATTCCAATTGATAAGCTCAATATCTGGATTACCTGAAATTTCATCTTGATTTTACAGTAGTTTACTAAAATGAATATGAGACCACCCAGGATGCGCTTTCTGGGGGCAAACCCTATTTGAAAAGAATTTTTTGCTCGAATTGGATCAATCATTAAAGGGAAATAGATGGGGTCTCTTCCCCATTGGATTATGAAATGAATTCACTGCTTCTTGGCGGTGTCTTTTTGGAGAGTCTTGCCCCCGCAGACCTTGCAATCTCCAGACACATTCAGCCTTCTCCCACAGCTCTCGCACTGAAATACTATCATGTTTTTCACCTCCTGGGAAATCCGAGGAACTCCCGACCACGCGGCAGTTTCGTCTCAACCTCGTTTTCAAGACTCATCAGGGGACGGCAGTGCCAAAGACCCAGGTGTGATGACAGAACCGTGAAGAATTCTTCAAACAGTAGCGGACTTAACACCATTTAATGCTATGTAATTATCATTCCGACTATGGTCAAATGGTATTGAATGGCCAATCTAATCAAGATTATTTCCTTTCTGAGCATATTCGATCAGAGAACCAGATGATCTCTGAAGTAAGATATCGAGATTGATGGATTCTCAGATCGATTCCGACTTCCCCCTTCGAAGGTGGAATCGGATTTAGACGATGAAGAGTTCTTGAGCTGATTGAAATATCAACTGCAGGGTTGGAAATAATAGTAAAATAAAAATGATAAAAAATGAAAAACTACTGATATGGAGCGTAGCTCTCAGTATCTGCTGCGTTGCGGTGGGCGGTGCTTCTGGTAGCAGTCGCGGCAGTAGACCGGTCGGCCCTCAGTGGGCTTGAACGGTACTTCGCACTCCTGTCCGCAATCCGCGCAGGTTGCCTTGTGCATCTCTCTGGGTGGGTGGCCTGTCGTATGACATCTTATTTCACCTCCTTCACTTCTACCTAAATACGGATTATTCCTCTAGATTACCTGACTACCTGATGAAGGAGCTAGGACACCAGCGAATCTCCTATCTAGTTAAACCCCAGTCAGAACTTATTACTATTATAAACTATTGGAAGTAATGATACCTTGTGTTTTTATTGTTCCTGAGTTCAGAATCAATACGCCCCAATTCAAAATTGCTGGATACCAAACCAATGATCATGAATCTCGATAGTTCTTCTTTGATTAAAGAGGAAGATTTGGTATCATTGAGAAGCATGATTACTCGGAAATGTCGTTAGAGTCCTAGTATGATTTTGAACGAGGGTAGTCACTTTTTCCCGAATTGAAATCTTGGAGCTACGATCCTCTCCAGATAATATCCACCGATCAGATCGTTCTCGATCTCCAATCTCTGATATTCTGGTAAAGATTTGGGGAGAGAATGATAGGAAAACACCGCATTCGATTTCCACCCCTTTCTCGAATGGCTCTGGATCCGCATTCTAAGATTGCTAGACTCACCAAGATAAAGCATCTCTTGCTTTTCAGAATCATAGATCCTGTAGACACCTGGCTGCGTTGGGATCTTCTGGACATTACTGAGATTCAACTCCATCCACTCACTCCAGTCCAGGCTCATCCATCTCTGGCCTTCTATTGAACCACTGGGTAGCAGAGGGGGATAACTTTCTCTCCCTTTGGGATTCGTTTTACTATCTGGGCGTTCTCCTCTAGCTTCTTGTTTTCTGGCCTTGGATTTCGTGAATCTGGGATGGAATCTACCATGATTGCAGAGTGTAGAAAACCCTTTCTCAATTCTATATTGCCAGAGGAGGAAGCATTCTATTGTCATCCTTTCCTCTTTGGATTTGTCTTGAGGTGTGACTGAGATCTCATAATCCATACCTGACTCGACTCTATAAGCCCAAAGGCAGGGGGATTCTTGAGGGTCGTTGTAAGGCATCTTTTCAGATAGGGTGCTGTTCCTCAGAGTTCTGATTCTTTCCTTCAGACTCCTTCCGGTTTGACCGATGTAGACGAGGTCATGATCTCCCAAGGATTTAACTCTGTAAAGGCCAGGTTCCGAAGGGATCTTAGTAAATGAATCTTGATCCTGGGTAAGATGAATCCAATCTGTCCATTGGAATCCGCACCAATCATGATCGAGGTATTTCATTCTGAGACATTATTGCTCGAAGTGAAGATAAGATTGACCGTTGATGTTCGATGATCTCATTTCTGTCGGGTATAGGTTCCAATAAGCTCAGAAGTCTCGATGACATGGCCTTCCATGGCCTTGACCAGGTTCTTCTTCTTGACCCCGGGTTCGAGATCCAGCTTGCGGTCCAGCGCGTATAGCTTGAACACATACCGATGAGCCTTCTTGCCCGGAGGGCAGGGTCCCATGTACTCCCTCTTGCCGAAGCTCCTTCTTCCATGTATACCGATGCTTTGATCGGAGTTCGGGGTAAGACCTTCTTCGATTCCTCCAAGTCCTGGATCTATTCCATAAATCACCCAGTGGGTAATCGTTCCAACCGGAGCGTCGATGTCCTCACAGATCAGCACGAGCACTTTCGCCTCAGCTGGAATCTCGCTCCACTTCAATGGAGGAGAGATATTCAGGCCATCGCAGGTGAACTTACTGGGGATCGCTTCTCCATTGCCGAACGCGTTACTCATTATTCTCAAAGATTCACCTTCCCTCAATTATCGTCATATCCGCAGTTCATAGTTATTCTTGGCGGTCGTGAAGCTCCCGA
>JAAEEP010000027.1 GCA_013415695.1 Methanomassiliicoccales archaeon
GGTCCGCACAGCTTCAAGTTCGATGTGGAGTTCCAGGGGAACGTGATCTGTCACTTGACCTGGGATGAGCTGAACGGCACCCTTGAGGGCCTGCCGACCTGCCGCAAGACCGGTATCGAGATAGGCCCCTACGAGACGCTGATCATCTATCCCAGCAACTGGACGGACCTCATCCACGCCCAGGTTATAGTGGAAGGCGGGAGCGAGGATGGGGATCTGACATTGCCGCTCATCGGTATCATCGGTCTTGTGGTTGTGGCTGCCGTGGTGCTGTGGTTCTTCTGGAGGAGAAAGAAGGAGCCCCTCTGACCATCTGGTTTGTAGGAAGTGATATCTTATACCATCTGTAGCGCCTAGTCCACAACCTGCATCAGTGAAGCAGAGATGAAATGAGAGGTAAGTGAATGTCCAGGCAGCAAAGGGAGTACAATGATGACCTGAACGATCTGACGATCATCGTGCAAGATCATCTGGGGAATGTGATTTCAGGCGATGCGACGGCAATTGATGAGGACTCTGGGGAATGGATAGTCGAACGTGTTTCCGATGGGTACGCCCTCCGCCGCTCCGTCAACGATATCAGGAAGGTCTTCCTGGAGGTGACATCCCGCTGCAATCTGAGCTGTGAGAACTGCGTTCGAAACGCTTGGGATGAGCCCCTGGGGGACATGACTCGCGAGACATTCGACCGCGTCATGGAGGACCTTAGCGCACTTCCGGAGCTTCGTGAGGTGTACTTCGGAGGATATGGTGAGCCGCTTTTGCATCCCGATTTCGAAGAGATGTTGAAGCGTATCAAGTCGCTTGGAGTCCGGGTCACATTGTCCACTAACGGCACCCTGTTGACCGAAGAGAGGGCAAAGGCGCTGGTCGATCTAAGAATCGATCGAATCTATGTCTCAATGGACAGCCCCAAGGCCGATCTCTTCCGAGAGATTCGCGGTGGCTCAGACCTGGATCTGATCATGGAGAATCTGAAGCGAGTGAGGGCTTTGCGGGACGAAAGAAAATCGAGGTTCCCCACAATAGGCCTCGAGTTCGTGATAACCGACAAGAACTTCGATGATATTCAGAAGCTTCCAGCGCTGGCAAGGGAGGTGGGGGCGTCGATCGTTCTTCTTACCCATCTTCTCCCTCACAATGAGGAGATGATGAGACAGATAGCGTACGGCAGGGAGGCCATCGACCTGCCCAAACCCGAAGCATGGTCGGTCCTTGCTGGGCATTTCGTCATGTGGGGGATGATGTCCACCCCGAGAAGCAGGTGGGGAGCTGACAGAAGGTGTCGTTTCGTGAGTGATAAAGGGCTGGTCATCGGATGGGACGGCGGGGTCAGTCCCTGCTACGCGTTATTGCACTCCTACCCATGCTACATTCTTGGGGATAAGAAGCAGGTCTCGCGCTACATGCTCGGAAATCTGAAAGACAGCTCGCTCGCCGATATCTGGAAGAGCAGGGAATATACGCTGTTCAGGTCGACCGTGACCGACTTCAGGTTCCCATCATGCGTGGATTGTGGGTTGAACTGCGATCTGAGGCAACAGAACGAGGACTGCTACGCCAACGAACACTCTTGTGCGGACTGCCTCTGGGCGCAGGATTTCATACGCTGCCCATGAGGTTCTTCAGACGATAGTATCTACGCTGATTCCCTGGACTTCGAGTACCACAGCTTCTCTCCCGCAAGGAACTCGTCCATCCCCTTCTTCTTGATCTTTCTCAGGTTCAGGAGGATGGCGTCGCCATGACCTCCCTTCAGGAAATCCAGCTTCTGGCAGGTCTCGAAATCGTCGCACTCCCAGCAACCCTCGTACTCGCGCTTCTGGCAGCAGAGTCGTATCTTGCAGCCGGGGTTGGCTCCTCCACCCCTGCATGTCTTGTTGCACCGCATCTTGACCATGTTTCCCAGCACTTCGTAGCAGTCGGGGTACTTCTCGAAGACCCTGAACATGGGTATCTTCGAGATGGCCTCAGCGGTCTTCTCGAACCGGGCCGATCTGAGCTCCTTCCTGAGGTCCCTGGCAAGATCCGCTATGGTGCCCTGGTGAATGAAGCACTCCCCGCAGTAGATACCGCAGTAGGCCACCTTCGTTCTGTCCTCCTCCTTGGCCATTGTATCGATCCATGTATGGGACTTTGGCATATTAATGGGTCATTCGAAAGGTTAAAGACCTTTCAGTATCGACCAAGAACCTCCTTGATCTCCTCGATGGCGCTCCTGCCCCTGGGTGTGTCCTCCAGGATGTAGAGAATTGACCCAGACAGGAGAACAATTGAGCCCAGGAGGATTATGGTCGGGGGCAGCAGGAGTATCATAAGCAGACACGAGATGGCCCCCAATGCGGGGAAAAGCGCTCCGAGCGGTATCCTGAAGTACGACTTGCCGTCCGGTAACTTCTCCTTCCTGCGGATCATGATGATGGCGCTAATATTCACAAGCATCATTGTGGCCAGGATGGAGACGTTTGTGGTGTCGATTATGAAGTCCAGCGAGCCCCAGATGATGAAGACGGCGGATATGACCGACCCCAGCAGTATCGAGTTCACCGGCTGCCCGTTCCTCAGCCTGGCGAACCTCCCCGGGAGCTGCTCCTCGCTCGCCATCTCCATGGTGATCCTGGACGAACCCACGATGTTCGCATTTACGGATGATAGCGTAGAGATGGTGGCCGCGAGGGCAACCACCGTGCCACCCAGCGGACCCAGGAAGACCACGGCGGCATCGAAGACGCTCTCGCTACCGTAGCTTGGGAGATTGGCCGCCATCAATGACACGATCACCCCGACGTAGATGACCATGACCAGGGCAATCGAGATGATAATCGCAATAGGGACCTTCCTGCTGGACTCCTTCACCTCCCCCGCCATCATTGCCGCCACCTGGAAGCCTGTGTAGGCGAAGAAGACCATGGTGACCCCGGTGATCACGCTTCCCGCTCCGTTGGGGGCAAGAGGGCTGAAATCAGAGGTCGAGATATGGGTCAATCCGACAATGACCAGGACCAGCAGGATCGCCACCTTGGTGACGACCATGGATATCTCCGCCTTCCCCGCCTCGGATATCCCCCTAAGGTTGAGCAGGGTGAGCGCCACCAAACCGGCTAGGGCGAGGATCCTGGGGTCAAGATGAGTTCCAAGGAGCAGGTTGAGGTAGATGCCGAACCCGATCATCACGAACGAGCTGGCAATCATCAGGAAGGCGTACATCCCCCACCCGGCCAAGAACCCGACGAAGCCTCCGAGCATCTTCTTCACGTAGAGATATCCCCCTCCGTCCTCGGGGAAGATGCTGGCCAGAGCCGCGTACGAAAGTCCGGAGAAGACAATGATGGCCCCGCCGATGATATAGGATAGGACGGCGGCCGGTCCCGCGATGTTGACGACCAGCCCGCTGAGCACGAAGACTCCTGCTCCTATCATGGTCCCCACGGCGAAGGCGATCGCCGAGAACATGCTCAGACCCTCGGCCCTCTTTGCTCCGTTCATCCTTCCACCTACATTCGGGTGCTCCACGCACTTAGAAACATCCCCATCAAGGGAACCCAAGTCTGCCCATGAGAAAAAACAGGACAACTGGAAAGTGGCTTAAATGTGAAAGCTGAATCAGGGGATGGGACACTACCACTCTGCCACTTTCCATGTTGCCTATTATACCAACGTAATCCGACGTTGATATCTTTGATTTAATTTCGATTTTATAATGATTGAATTTCAATTTATCTACGCTCAATTGATATTTCGGCGGATTGAAAGCGAACCGATCGAAAAGGTCAAGAAAGGATTGGTGGAAACGAGTCCGATCTGTACCGAATGGAGTATCGAAAAAAAGAAAGAAAATGGCCTTTGTGGCCAATTGATTGGGGTTTCGTGAGACTCGCAGGATCACTCGATGGTGATCGGTTTGCCCATGTGGGCCTCGACCAAATCCGCGGTCACTGTTAGAAGACCATCCTTAAAGGTGGCCTTGGCTGAATCCGGATTCACTTGGTACATGAGATTGATGCACTTGTGGACTGGGTTCTTCTTCTCGGGGTTGAAGTCGAAGCAGATCCCCGACTTGTGCACCTCGAGTTTAAGGTCACTCTTTTTCACAAGTGGAAGTGGTTGTTTGAACCAGACCTTCTTCCGGTCGTCAGACAACCTGATTTGGTGCTCAGGCATGATGTAGTAGTCCGAAGGATATCCTCCCATATTCTTTCACCTCCTTTGTTTACAAGTGCCATAGAGATCGATAGGCTCGCAATCGACCTCTAGGCCTCTTGTTTTACAGAAATGAAAAGATGATGGGAGAGTATTAGGACGTGACTGAAATAAACATTAACTTCAATTGAATTTCAATTACATGACATGATAATTTTGTTTGAGATTCATAGGAAACGTGTATCAAGGGCCGTCGATTCTACATCCCAAAGCGCAGCTATGAACCGGTTCACCTAGGTCTTCCTTTGCTAGTTGTCCTATCCAGTAGATTGTGGTCATACAACTTCACGAAGTCGATTACCCGCAAGGAGGGATGGATGCATATCAGAATGATCACGGAAAGGTACCAACCCATAGCTGATACATTAGGTCTATTGGAGAAAGTTGCGGGTCATCGTTTGGTATGTCTCAATCGCGAAGAGAGTCTCGACATAGGAATTGATGCATTCTTCATCTATACTTCAGCCGATATTATGATTCATTGAAATACTGAGAGAATCAAGATAATTCCTGAGGAATTCATATGAGCTTGGGAAACAAGGCCTATGAAGAAATGGGTAAATTCACCATGAGCTTCATCGAATCGGCCGAATGGCACGAAACGGTGGTGAACCTATCCTTCGCATCTGAGATCAAGGGCGATAGCAGGTGGCCCAGTGGAACGAACATGGCATCCGGGACAATATACATGCACCCGGGTGGAAAGGGCCATGGCAAGTGGAGAGGAATACTGACAACGAAAGACGGCGAGATGGTATCGTGGAATGGCATTGGCCGGTCCAAGATGGTCGGGAACAGGAGGAAGGGCATCATGCTAATCTCCTTCATGACCAAATCCGAGAAGCTCTCATGGATGAACTCGGTGATATGCGTCCATGAGGTCGACACCGATATGAGGGAATTCACGGGGATATCTCACGAGTGGGAATGATCCCTATTGCGACGAGATCCGATAGTCCAAATGATCCATCAGATGGATCCGAAGATATGGCAAGTCGCGATAGAATTGGATGAAACTGCAATGAACAGGAATGTTCGAAATGCGCTCTCGTTCTTTGCCCTCTCGACAAGCTTGGTCGTCCTGCCGAAGAAGATGTTCATATCTGTCGACATCACGAGAGCGTCCATCTCCCACTATCCTACGTAAAACCTGAGTAGGCGATGTCCGACTTCCCTCGGGAACTTCAAGCGCCCCTAGTGGGGGAGTTCTCCACTTTCTTTCCACCATTCCCGAGATTCCAATCTCAGCCTCATCCTGAATCATCAATGGTCGTCGCAAAGGTTGGATTCAGGTCCATCCTATCAGATGCTCTCCCTCTTGTGCAGGAATGCCTTTCCCTTCTCCGTGATGTAGATCGCCCTGAGCTTGCCCTCCCTCTTCGTGAAGGCCAATCCCTCCTGCTGGAGCGTCTCCACCCTCTTCGCAGCAGTCACGTAGGAGATCTTGAACCTGGACATCACCTTCTTGAACGACACCATCACGTTGTTCTGGTTCTGGTCGAAAATGAATCTCAGGAGATCGTGGGTCTCGTCCCTCACTATGATCCCCTCGATCTTCTGACTGGGGAGAAGAATCAGCTCGTTCTCGAGGATGGCCAGCTCACCATCGTCCAGTATCTCCGGATCGATCCTTATCAGGCATGTGGCCTGGGATTTCGCCACCAGGTCCGAGATCCTGAACAGTATCTCCATGAAATCTCTGAACTGATACTTGATGAGCAGGTAGTGAACACCGTCTATGAGGATCGCCGGGCGTTCGTTGGACGAGACGAATTCATCGACGACATCCACCAGCTTGTCCAGGCTATCCATTGTCTCCATGTCATCCAGCTTTTCCTCGCTCATCATGATGATCCTGAGATCGTCGGATGAGGCGTACACACTACGAATCGTCTCCGGATTACCCCTTGTGACCACCAGACCTGTGTGCTCCGAGCGGAGCAGATCGTTGAACAGGTTGATGGAGGATAAGGAATCCTTGTCCCTGACCAGGTAGCTCATGCCAAGGACCAGCTTGCCGTGGGCTTCGGCCTCTGGTGTGATGTCCTTGCCAGCAAAGAGAACGCCGATCTCCTCGTTCTTCTCGCCCACGATTACCGAGGCCGAGGCGTCGATGATCTTCTTTGACCCTCTTTTGGTCTTCAACACGATGTCGTTGTTGGTCGAGTTCTTGTCCTTGTAGACCTGATTGATCGTCGCCTTCAGCTTCTTGGGATCATCGAAGACTTCAAGCTTGTCCAGGGTTCGGTTGAGGACCTCCTTTTGAGTGTAGGATGTGAGTTTCTCCATAGATCGGTTCCAGATCTTTATCCTGAACGTCCGATCGAAGGACACGATCAGATCCGAGGCGGAGTCGATCACCCGCCCTAGGAACTCCTTGGCCTCGAGGGCCTCGTTCTCAGCCTTCTCCTTATCCCTGATCTCGTCGTTGAGACGCTTGTTTATGAGTTCCAACTCTTCCGACCGCTTCTGAAGCATCTGGTGGGACAGCTTCAGCTCTTCCTCAGCCTTCCTGGTCCTGGCCCGGATCTCGGCCTCCTTCATCTCCCTGTGGATTGCAGAGTTCAACCGTGCCAAGTTCCCCTTCATGATGTAGTCGTGGGCACCCGCCCTCATGATCTCGACCGCAGTGTCCTCACCGATCTTTCCAGACACTATTATGAATGGGATGTCCTTGCCGATCTTTTTCAGCAGTGAAAGTGCCGACAGGCCATCGAAGGACGGCAGGACGAAGTCGGATATTATCAGATCCCAGTCCTCGTTCTCAAGGCTTTCCCTCATGTCCTCCTTGTTCTCCACCCTCTTGACGATTGGGTTCTTGTACCCCCCCTTTTCCATTTCGCCGATCAGGAGTATCTCGTCATCCTCGGAATCCTCCACCATCAGAACCTTGATAGTATCTTTCATATCGATCATCTCAATGCATCGAGGACAATCATGATGGACCATGCCTCCCAATGAGTCTCATGTACTGCTCGGACGCCAAATGGTATCGATCCTCCTATCATCCGTCCGTTCCCTCATCATCGATCCAAAGGAGCTGCAGTCATTGGACCGTCCTCTTCTCGTCAACGATTCCATATAATGAAGGGCACAAACGATATAATAAAATGATTAAGTTTCAGTTTAAAAACGATTTAAGTAAATGCATATTGATCTGCAAACCAACATTCAGCCAGGCCTTTCTAGGAACCTATAGTGGGCTCGCGAACATCGAAGGTGAAGAAGACTGATGTTCCTTTATCCACTTCGGAACTGAACCAGATCTCTCCTCCATGACGATTGATTATCCTGTTGACGATACTGAGGCCGATGCCCGATCCTGGAAAGTCCTTCTCGGAGTGAATCCTCTGGAAGGGGATGAACAGCTTATCGGAATACTGCATATCGAACCCTTCCCCGTTGTCCCTGATGAAGAATATGGTTCTATTCTCCAGTTCCATCATGCCCACCTCGATCTCCGCCTTCGACCTCCTGCTCGTGAACTTCCAGGCGTTCCCGATGAGATTGGAGAGAAGGACGGCCAACAGGTTCCTGTCCCCCCAGACCTCCATCCCTTCGCGGATGTCGAACTGAACCTCCCTCCGAGAATCGGACTCCTCCAACCTCATGGCAACATCACGGGCGAGTCCGGTCAGATCGACCTTCTCCCAGTTCAACGGCTGTGAGGCTATCCTGGACAGCTTCAGCAGGCTGTCGATCAGGTCATCCATCCTCATAACGTTGCTCCGTATGCGACTCAGGTAATCCCTGCCCTTCTCGTCGAGTGCCTCGCTGTACCCCTCCAGAAGGCTGCTGAATCCATCTATGTGTCTGAGGGGGGATTTTAAATCATGCGAGACTGAAAAGCTGAATGCCTCAAGCTCTTTGTTGATCGCCTGAAGGTTCTTGGTCTGTCGCCTGAGCTCCTTGTTGAGCTCTCTTATCTCAAACTCGGCCTGCTTCTTGTCAGAAATGTCCTTGACTATTCCAACCATGCGATAGGGGTTCCCTCTCCCGTCCCTCAAGACATTCCCTACCTCGAGGACATACTTGACCGTTCCGTCTTCGAGCAGGATACGATGCTCAATGATGTACTCCTTCCCATAGTGAACACACTCCTCGATGGCGGCTAGGAGGCTCTCCCTGTCCTCTGGATGGACACGGTCCATGAAGGCCTGGAAGGTACCGGGAAAGGCCCCGTACTCGAAACCAAAGATGGGCTCCACCTGATCGGACCAGACGAGCTCGTCGGTATTCATGTTCCAATCCCAGCTTCCTATACGAGCTGCTTTTTGCACCAGCTCGAACCGTCTCCTGGTCTCCTCAAGCGCCTCATGGGTCTCGATCTCCTTGGTAAGGTCCCGTATGAACAATATGGAGCCCTTGAACGACTCGTCGTCGCCAATTATGGGGGACGCGCTGACGAGAACTGGAAGCTTGGTTCCGTCCTTTCTTCTGAACTCGAACTTGAATGATTCTTGGACGCCATTCCTGCGCTTATTAATGTGCTCCTCTGCCTCGGGAATCAGATCGGGATCCGCGAACATGAACCCCGGCTTCCCGATGATCTCGTCCAATCGATAGCCGAGCATCTCCAGCATGTTGTTGTTCGCGAAGGTGACCCTTATATTCTCATCGAAGGCCCAGACTCCATCCCGGATATCCTCGATCAGCATCCTGTACATCATCTCGCTCTTCTCCACCTCCCGCCTCTGCACAATCTCGGACGTCATGTCCTCCATGTAGCCGTCGAATCGGATCAGCCGCCCTCTGTCATCCAGTACGGGCATGCTCCTGTCCCTAACATGTCTAATGTCCCCTGATTTGGTGATTATCCTGTACTCCAGATTTGATGGCTTCCCCTGCTTCCTCATCTCGTCTATCTCGGCCATCACCATTGACCGGTCCTCCTCGTGGATGATGTATATCCACAGATCGGGGTCATCCAGCAGCTCCTGAGGGGTGTATCCGGTCAGACCGAGAACCTGATCGCCCACGAAGGTGGTGGTGCACAGGTCGTCCGCTTTGGCGGAGTATATCACCAGTGGAAGGTTCTCGAGTATGTTGCTGAAGAAGTCTCCGTGGTCCCTCACCAGACTCGCGAACATGTCGAGACTCGAGATGCAGCACCTGTCGTCGAGCCTTTTTCCGTGGGGTGAATCAATCTCCTTGAGATCGTTAGAACCTCTTTCCGGTGCCCCGGCTGAATCAAGGGTTTGCCCCTCGTCTTCAGCGGTCTTTCCTTCCTTGACCCCTGCTTCCGCATCATCCTGGGATTTGACCCTGCCCATATGGCCCTCCATCAGACCCTAGCTGCTCTCAATTGCAGCCTCCGCTCCATAAATGACAATTAACCATTGGAGTACAAGTCTCTTAAATGGAACCTATCTCCAAGATTGAAATTGGGGTAGGATCACGGGACCCTTCTCCTGTCTATCTGTTTCCTCTTGTGATCGGGAGCGATCCTCACTTGAGATCCCTCCCTCTGACCTTGGCTATTCGGTGATGGTACCCTCTCAATCTTCCTCAGCTGCTTGATCATCTCCCTTCCCGAATCGGTGAGCCAGTACTCTTCATCGATCAGTTCGATGACTTCCTTCTCCTCCATCGACTTAAGAACCCTCCCCATCATGGCCTCAGGAATCCGGTTCTTTCCAGCGAGTCGATGGAGCGTTATGGGCTCCTCCACCGACAGGTCGTTAATCACGGCCAGCCTTCTCTTGTCCTTGATTATGAATTCCAGCTCCAAATGAATGCCCTGCTTGGACTATGACCACAGGTCATTAATGGGTGTTCCGGTCAACTTCGGATCTGAAGCTGGGATGCCATCTAGTGAATATCGCCCTGAAAGCGATGACCGCTAGGGCCAATGCCCCTATGAGGAGAATCGAGCTCGGATCGGACTGGAACATGGTGAAGCATAAGAAGATGATCGCTCCCAAGCAGGCAAGGAAGCCCAGGAGAGGCAGGGCTAACTTCCAACCGTCAAGCTGGCGGTGCTTGTAGGCGGAGAGATTGACGACCGAGAAGACAGCCAGGAAGACAAGGCTCGAGAAGCTGGCTATCAGGTCCAGGCTCCCGGCCAGCTGTATGATCATGGCGCATATCGCAATGAACAGTACGAAATAAACTGGCACTCCCCCCATGTGCCTCGCGATCAACCCCTTGGGAAGCTGGTTGTCGGATGCCGCCTGCTTGGCCAGCCTTCCCGAGGAGAACAGGGTGGCATTGATGGCCGATGCTGTGGAGAACACCGCGGCAACGAGCACCAGCACGAAACCGATCCGACCAAGGACGGGCTCGGCAACATATGCTAGCACAATCTCAGAGTGCTCCTGGATGACCGAATCGCTGACCGTTGCCGTGGTCACGAAGGCTACCAGCATGTAGATCAGTGTCACGGCCACCACCGATATCATGACCGCTCTGGGGAGGTTCCTCCTGTGATCCTCTATGTCCTCGTAGTCGAATGCCAATAGCTCGAATCCCTCGTATGCCACGAAGATGAGGGAGGCGGCCGCGATCGCACCGCCTATGCCGTGCTCGAACACGGGTAGCATCTCACCTTCGTTGATGACCAGGAAGCCCACTGCAGAGACCAGGATGAGTATGCCCACCTTGGTGTAGACCAGGATGTCCTCGCTGATCCCCGATTCCCTCACGCCCATGAAGTTGATGATGACGAAGAACCCGATGACAATTGCACCAAGCAACCCATTCAGGCTGGGATCCAAGCCGATCAGCCTTCCGCCGTAGGCACCGAATGTGTAGGCGTACAGGGAGATGGTGAATATGTAGCCCACGATCAGGAACCAGCTCACTATCCCCTCGGCCTTCCTTCCCGCAGCCGCCCTCACGAAGTTGAGGCTTCCGCTCCTCTCTCCGAAGTTGATCGTAAGGAGGGAGAGTGATATTCCCGTGATCAGGGCGATGACCCCCGCCAGACCGAAGCTGATGAAGGCAGCGTTCCCGCTCAGAAGGACAGCCTCTCCGAGCACGGCGAAGATCCCTCCGCCCACCATGCCGCCTATGGCCATGCCCACAGCATCTGCAAGACGAAGCTTGCCCCTGGCCCTACCGCCATCACCCATGTCCCACTCGGTGAATTAATTAGACCCAGTCGAATATATTAGTTTACTCGAAGTGCCTCTTGGATATGACCTAGCGCCACTGGTCAACCCTTCAAGATGTCGTTTCGTACTCTTCGCGCATATTCCATTATATGATGGACAGGGACCTCCATGGAGAACTCCAGATGATCGATTGGGAAGAAGATGGCTCATCCTGAGAGCAGGCCCGACAAAAGGCTATAAGCCAGCATCGCGATGCCGGGGTTCTTGGGGAGAAATAGATGCAGAAGCTTTCGGACATCGTGGAGATCAAGCTTGAGGACCTGAAGCCCGAGGAGTTCATCGAGCAGCAGGTCAAGGACATTAAGGCCAAGGTCGGTGATGGAGTGGCCATCAACGCCCTTTCCGGCGGGGTGGACTCTTCCGTGGTCACATTGCTCGGCCACAGGGCGCTGGGAAAGAAGCTGAGGACAGTCTTCATAGACAGCGGCATCATGCGTGAGGGCGAGCCGGAGCGCGTGGTCAGCCTGTTCAAGGAGTTGGGAGTAGAGGTCGAGATAATCGATGCCAAGGCGGAGTTCTTCGGAGCGCTGAAGGGCCTGACCGATCCGGAGGAGAAGAGGGAGGCGGTCACGCAGACCTTCTACAAGACGGTCTTCGGCCGCATCGTCAGGGAGAGCAAGGCCAAATACCTGCTCCAGGGGACCAACTTCACCGATGTGGAGGAGACCGTGGCCGGCATCAAGAGGCAGCACAACATACTGGAGCAACTAGGTATCGACACCAAGAAGGAGTTCGGGTACAAGGTCATCGAGCCCATCATACAGCTTCGAAAGAGCGGTGTGAGAAAGGTGGGAAAGATCCTGGGACTGCAGAAGGTTATCTACGACAGCCCGCCATTTCCTGGGCCAGCTCTCGCTACAAGGGTCATAGGGGAGGTCACGCCAGAGAGGGTGGCGACCGTCAGAAAGGCCACCGTCATAGTCGAACAGGAGCTTAGAGAGGTGGGGGCATTCCAGTACCTCGCAATCCTGCACGAGGACCGTGTGACTGGGATACGAGACAAGAAGCGTGACTTCGGTCTACAGATAGAGGTCAGATGCTGGGACAGCACAGACGCGGTCCACGCAACACCCACCAACCTGCCTTTCGAGAAGCTGACCCGCCTGGCAAACAGGATAACCGCTGAGGTGCCTGGGGTAGTGAGCGTGACCTACAACCTCGCGACCAAGCCACCCTCGACCATCGAGGCCATTTGAGCGGCAATGAGCGAGCATACTCGCTAGCGTCCTAGAAAAAAGGAAGTTGAGGAGGGTTCACATCCTCATTTCCTCAAGATGAACACCAGGACTGCAATTACCCCCACAGCCAGCAGCACTCCAATCACGATCACTATGGTGCTGTCACTGGGCTCTCCATCCCCTCCATCGTCGGGAGTATCCACGATGGTGGTTGACTGTGGGCTTTCGCCCTCATCGTTGACCGCGGTTATCGTGTAGTAGTATGTATGACCGTTCTCCACGGAGGTGTCGTTGTACGATGTTCCGGGATGCGGGACCGTTGCCAGAAGTGTCAGGTTGTCCGAGTCGTTCCCCCTGTAGACGTTGTAGCAGGTGATCTCGCAACCACCGTCGTCAGCTGGAACGTCCCATGCTATCATGACGTATCCATCGCCCGATGAGCATTGAGGGTCCTGGGGAGCGCTTGGAACCGTGGGAACGGTGGTCGCCTGAGGGGTGGCATTGACCATATCGGAGAGTTGCCCTTCCCCGAGGTCGTTGACGGCGGCGACCTCATAGTAGTAGGTGACACCGTTGGTCACGGAGGTATCGTTGTATTCCTGGACGATCCCGAGGTCAGCGAGGAGCTGGAGGGAGGTCGAGGATGTTCCCCTGTAGATGTTGTATCCGGATATCGAGGAGCCACCGTCATCCGATGGAACCATCCATGTGACCAGCACATAGGAGTCCCCGGCCTGGGCCTGAGGGCTCAGCGGTCGAGATGGTGTGGTCGGGGCGAAGGGCGTCGCGTTGACCTCGCTCGACAGCGGGCCCTCGCCTATCGCATTGATGGCGGACACTTTGTAGTAGTAGGTGAGACCGTTGGTGAGACCCGTGTCGGTGTAGTAGAGAACGTTGCCGATGACAAGCAGGAGCGTCTCGGACTCCGAGGTCGTACCACGGTAGATCGCGTAGTTGAGTATCTCGGAGCCCCCGTCCTCCTCTGGGGGAGACCAGCTGAGCATTATCCTAGTATCGCCCGGTGTGGCCATCAAGTCTCCGGGGACCGATGGTGCCGTGAACGCGTTGGGAGTGGCCGAGGCTTCGTTCGAGAGGGGGCCTTCGCCGATCGCGTTGATCGCGCTCACCTGGTAGTAGTAGGTGATTCCGTTGGTCACGGAGTTGTCCTTGTAATCCAGGAATTTCCCGATGGTGGTGAGAAGACTCGGCGATCCCGACATGGTGCCCCGGTAGATCGCGTAGTCGGTGATGATTGATCCGCCGTTGTCCTCGGGTGGGTGCCAATGGAGCCTCGTGCAGCCATCCCCACCACTCACCTCGAGATCAAGGGGGGCCGACGGTATCGTCTGCACGACGCCGACCTGCGGAAGTGCGTCCACCATGTTGGACATTGGCCCTTCTCCCATGGCGTTGAATCCCGTCACACGGTAGTAGTAGACCTGCCCGTTCGTCACCGATGTGTCGTTGAACTGGATGCCGTACACGACCGTCAGGAAGGAGAGCGTCTGCTCGCTCTCCCCGCGGTAGAGGTTGAACCCATCGACCTCCATGCCTCCATCGTCCTCGGGATCCAGCCAGGAGAGGAGAACGTATGAATCGCCGCACTCCGCCTGCAGGCCCATCGGGGCCGAGGGAACTGTGGCGGGCATTGCGCTCGTAATATCAGAGGGATCGCCCTCACCAAGGGAGTTGAACGCCTTCACCAGATAGTGGTAGGTGATGCCGTTGGTCACGGTCGTGTCGTTGAAATTGCTCTCGCCCACGGTCGCTATGTACACCAGTGAGAGCTCATCCGGACCGCGATAGACGTTGTACCCCTCGACTGGGAAACCACCATCGTCCGATGGTGCGGTCCAGTTCAGCTGGACGAATGAGTCCCCTGCCACCGCGGCGAGAGCGAGGGGGGGCGAGGGAGTGGTGCCTGGGGTAGCGGTGACTATTCCGGATGCGGGACCCTCGCCGTGCTCGTTGAAAGCTGTCACCTGGTAGTAGTACTGCTGACCGTTGAGAACCGATGAATCCAGGAAATCAGTCTTCGTTGACATTTCCAGGAAACCCAGAGAGGTCTCCTCCACGCCGCGGTAGATGTTGTA
>JAAEEP010000028.1 GCA_013415695.1 Methanomassiliicoccales archaeon
AGTGGGGAGAGGCGAGGTTGACGTTCCACCTGACCTCTATTCCATCATAGGCCGGTTCAAGACAGAGAACATGGGAATCGAGAAGATCGCGATGAATGTCATTAGCAACCCGAGGATAAGATTCTTGATCGTCTGCGGCAAAGAAGAATTCGGTCATTTTCCAGGCGACGCGATTCTATGCTTCGCCAAGGAAGGTATAGGGGAGGATATGAGAATCAAAGGAACTCGAGCTGCTATCCCATTCCTCTGCAACCTGACATCAGAAGCAGTAGACAGATTCAGGGAGCAGGTAGAGGTGATCGATCTGGTTCACCCCAAGGAAGCTGGGGAGATCATCGAATATGACCCCATATACTTCTTTGAGAAGGAAAACCGGGACGAACTCGTTGAGCGATTGAGGGAATGCAATAAAATGAATCCAGGACCATTCGAAGCGGATCCCATCATCCTAACCTCAGAGGGGCTCGATCGTGGAGGGGACGAAATCGGCAACCGGATGAATAAGCTGGCCGACCATTTCGCCAACCAGATGTTGAGGATGCCCAGCCAGAAGCTCTCCACCAGCTCTTCCATCGTAGTGGTGTCTGAGGAATTCAGGATCATCCTTGATCCAATTGATATGGAAGTGGTCGAGGTGCCTTCGGTGAACCTAGCAAGAAGATTGAAATCCTATCTCACAGGGAGGGATGTATAGATGTTCAGATTTCAGAACGAGCAGAAGATCCTGGATATCGGGGGCGTGAGCTTCGGTGGACAGCCGGGCGAGAGAAGAACGGTGATGATCGGTTCACTGTTCTACCCAAGTCATTCCATGGTCAGTAATCGGAGGATGGGGGAGATCGATGAGGAGAGGTTGGATGAGGTGCTTGGAAAACTCCATTCTAGTGCTGAGGAGACTGGGACGCCGGCGGCGATCATGGTATATGGAGAGACCGGGGAAGCCATCTCCAACTATCTGAGAATCCTTGCGGACCGGACCTCATTGCCACTCTTCATTGATTCTGCAAGTCCTGATGTTAGATTATCTGGAGTCAAGTACGCATCCGAGATGGGAATATTGGACAGGGTGATATACAACTCGATAAACTCTGGTACCACAGAAAAGGAACTGGAAGGGATTCAAGCATACGGGCTTAGAAACGCCGTGCTTCTGGCCTTCTCTCCTAAGGACTTCGGATTAAAGGGGAAGATATACCTTCTGGAGGATGGTGGTGGCATCCTCAAGGATGGATTGGTCGACCTTGCAGAGAGGTATGGGATAGACAGGCCTTTGCTGGATCTCGCGGTGATGTCCATGGAACAGAGTGCTGGATCAGCACTCAGGGCCATCTTCGTATCCAAGGCCAAGTGGGGGCTACCTTCGGGCTGTGCCCTCCACAACGCGGTGGAATCATGGGAGCCCCTGATCAAGGTGAAGGCTCAGGAACCGGCACTCTACAGGTATGTCGACGAGTCTGCATGCTCAACGGCGATAATGGCGGGAGCCGACTTCCTGATGTTCGGCCCTCTTGAAGCATCACGCCGTGTCATCTACGCAGCGACCTTCACCGATGAGTTGATGCAACAGGCGTCCTTTGACAGTTAGATCTGGTCAACCTGGATCGCATCGCCTACACCCATGAGCTCGAAATGTTCAAAAATATCTGAAAATACCCGCATGGCCTCAAATCCAGAGCAATGCATAGGTGCTATGTGTTTCACACCTTCTTTCCTGAGAGCGTCTGCCGTCTTCAACAATGTCTCCAACGAAGCGCCACCCAAATGGAAGCCCCCCATGAGAAGGATGATCTTCCGGTCGATGAGCTTTCTGGCGTGAGCTACTACATTGAGGACACCGGCATGGCTGCATCCACAGATCACCACAACTCCAGCTTCGGTGTCCAGGTAGAGAGATTGCTCGTCGAGTATGCGGTCCTTGACGAAAGCACCACCTTCCTTTTTCCAGAAAGGGCATGTGTTCTCAAACTCAGGATTCCGGGGAACAAGACCGGATGCGTGAATCCCTGGGACCAGCTCCCTGAAATCATTGGAAGCGATAAACCCATGAGAGTTTATCGATTCCAGCAGTTCGGTATCGCAGCTCACGGTCACAAGTTTGCCATCATTCTCTACGAATCGCTCGCCCATAAAGGTGTCAGGGGCACAATGAACTGGAATTCCAGCCTCAATGAAAGGGGCCAGTCCACCGGCGTGATCCCTATGACCGTGGCTGATGAACACCAAATTCAGATCTGCAGGTTCTAGCCCGAGGAGCTCAAGATTCTGAGATATTATAACCGGAGAGGGACCAGTATCGAAAATCACCCGCTCCTCATCAGGGGTCTCGATAAGCAATGAGAATCCGTGCTGAGCTATGAACCTTCGACTATCCCTGGATCTCTTCACAATGCCTTTGGGTTGGCCAGGTGCGATTGAAAGATTATCTACAAGGCAGGTCAGTTGCATTCGTATTCACGTCTTGTGATCTTCAGATCGCTGAACTCCAAAGCCTGCTTGGGACATGTCCGTTCGCAATGCTTGCACGCGGTTCCAAGGCAGAGATCTGTGGCCACCTTTATCCTGAACTCCTTGTTCCCGACCTCTTCCACCCTGAGGGCGCACTCGGGACACTCCTTCTCGCACTTCTTGCAGCCTGTGCAGTCACCGAATTCCCCAACGAGATACACACCAACATAATCGAGGACTTTAAGGCCCTTGTCCCCAACCTCAGGGATGTCCCTGTCGACCATCCGTAGGGTCTCCTTGGGTCTCACCTGCGCTGGAAGTGGCATAAGCCCAGAGAACTTCAGCATCTCGTTGTACGCATCGAAGGGCATTCCCTCCGACCAGAGGGCAATCTCGTTCACGTACAGGTCTTCAAAGACCTTGGATGTGGCGAACATGATGTGCTTTGACGCAATGGAGTCTGCAACCTCCTGCATCATATCCAGAGTGTCTTCCTTGATCAGTATATCATAGGCCATCATCAGGGAGGTGTTCCCGACCTGAACCGTTTTCTCCAGCACCCTGGGTACCAGTCCTGTGGTCTGAGCCTTGATCGGATCGACGTATGTACCAGAAGCTCCGGCCATGTACATGGTTCGAATATCCTTGTCCTCTATCCCGACCTCTGTAATCAACGTCCTGTGTCCAGCCCTGATAGCGCCCATTGCCTTCCCAGCCTCCCTCAGGTCGCTATCCAGGAACTTAATTCCATCCTGGAGATGGATAGCTCTATCGCTGGTGTTAATGCTAGGAAGCGTGATGAGACCGGACTCCAGACCACAGGCAACGGCGGCGACGACCCCGGTACCGGTGATACCTCTGGCCGGGATGTTCTCCACCCGCTCCATGGTACCCTTTCGGGGATCGGTGATGGATCCGACCCTCACACCAAGACGGTCGTCCAGTACCATGTTCTTCCATCTGCCATCGGGGTCAATATCCAGATCAGAGATGGCGAAGGGGGCGGCCAGCATCCCATGTGATATGTGCTGACCCTCCATGGCGGGTCCAGCCGCAGCCGAGCCGCTGTAGAGCTCCCCATCGTGGAAGAGACCCATCTCAGCATTGGTACCGTAGTCGGTGACCATGCAGGTCTCCCCTTTCTCCAGGAGCTTGGATTTTATGATCATCGCCAGGGCATCTGCTCCCACCTCGTGCCTGATGGCGGGCGGTATTCCAACCTCGGTCTCTGATCTGACCATGTTGAGACCGATCTCACCTGCGGTAATGACATGAGATTTTCGGCTGGGCCTCTCGATCTTGAGCCTTTTAAGGATCGACTGTCCAGCATATGCTAGATCTCTGATCTCGATGTTCTCGAACATGGAGAGCTGGATGGGATTTCCACAAACAGCTATCTTGCTGATTTGGTTTCTATCCACTTCGTGAAGGCAGATGAGCTTGTCGATGGTCTCTTTCACGATACTATGACCAACCTCGGCACCATTCTCTATCCAGAAATGAAGGTGGTCCATGACATTGGCACCTGGAAGGGGATGCCTCATGGTAATAGCCGTGGAGATGATCTTACCGTGATCATTGAGGTCAACAAGGTGAGTTCTGTACCCACTAGTACCAAGGTCCAACGCAATCCCGTACGCCATGGCGTATCACGAGTTCCATATGGGATTCCTGTATTTAAAATTGCAGAGGCAAATCACTTCACGACCCAAAGAAATCGCAAAGCCAGTTATGGTGTTGATGGCTGGGAGTTCGGGATCAGAACCCCTTCACTGTTCTGACCATGGCTCGAAGATTCTCCAGAGGTATCCGGGGTGCAAGACCGCACCCTGGATTCACTATGTCGAATCCAGCCTCCATCACTTCTTTCGTTGCTTTGATCACGTCTTCCGGAGATCCCTGCAGCAGGGGATTGACCACGCCTACATTGCCCACTAAGGCACATCTCCCATTCACGAGTTCTGCAGCTTTGTAGGGATCCACCTTCTCCTCGATGCTTATCCCATCCACGCCTGTGGAGACCATTCCATCGATGAGCATGGTGCTATTTCCACATATATGGAGCACAGTCATTGCATTCTGCACTTCCTTGAGGCAGCTCATGGTGTAAGGCGCAGAGAACTCGGAGTGCGTCTCGGGTGAGATCATGTCGGAAGAGGATGAAGGATTGCTCAGAAGAATGACATCAGGATATGCTGCGTCGAGCGCAGAGATGTACCTCTGGCCGAGCTCGGCTGCCTTTTTCAATACCTTGTGGACCTCGTCTGGATCTAGTATGATTCCGAGGAGAAGGTTCTCCATTCCCACTAGATGCCCGGCTATGGTGAACGGTCCGGTGGCCAGAGGCACGATCGGAACGTCTCCCATTGTCATCTTTCTCAGAAGGGGTATGGACGCGATGGTCACCGGGGCCCGTCCCAATTCTTCAACATCATCTGGTATCTCGATCTCATCACCAAGAGAAAATGGATTCCCTTTGACCATAGGGGTCCTGTCCATCCTCCCGAGATCGACCTTGGCCCCCATGATCTCAGCTTCCACGGTCAGACAGAAAGGCACCCTCACCGATTCGAACCCTACCACGGCATGGGCAGCATATGCCAACAGCGCCATCTCCTTGGAATCGGTATGCGCCTCAGGCCAGTACGCCCCGACTGCCTTCATCTGATCAAGGGTCACCGAGGTAGTCATGCAACAGATGGGGGGTCGATCGACCCATTCGCCAGCCAATGCCGCAAGAACCCGTTCCAGTGGTCTCATCATGCTGCCATCCACCTTTATCCTGATAACGGACAGGGAAGAGCAGGCCATATACTTTGCTGGTTGGTACTAGTCATAAACTGCAGCATGCACTCTCAAATTCGAAGAAAATAAAGAGAAAGGGGTTGTTGGTGTTTACTTCTTGAACTTCTTGACCTCGTCAACAAGGGCCATCAGGTTGTTCTTGGGGACGCGAGCAGCTAGACCGCAGCCAGGGCTTACAACATTGAAGCCAGACTCGCAGATCTTCCTTGTGTGCTCTCTGGTTGTCTCAGGTGTTCCCTGCAGGAGTGGGTTCACTACACCGCAGTTTCCGATGAGAGCTGCTCTTCCGTCAACCAGCTCGACCGCCTTGAATGGGTCGACCTTCTCCTCGATGGAGAGACCATCAACACCAGTAGATATCATGTGGTCTAAGAGCATGGTTGTGTCACCGCAAATATGCAGGATGGTCTTGGCATTCTCGACTCCCTCAAATGAACGCTTTATGTAGGGTGCGGCGAACTCATCGAACATCTCACCTGACAACATGTCGGTGGATGCTGAAGGATCGCTTTGCTGAATGGCGTCAACCCCGATTGCATCGATTGCCTTCTGATACTCGTAGGCGATCTCCGCCCCGATCCTAACAGCCTCAAATACGACATCGGGGTTAGTTAGGATCCAAAGCAGTAGGTTCTCAGTCCCAACAAGGTGACCAGCGATTGTGAATGGTCCGGTGGTCCCCACAACGATGGGGAGATCCTTACCTACCTCCTCCTTCATGATCTTGGCGGCTTCTCTGACCACCTTTGCTCGTCCCATGTTGATGAAGTCCTTCGGGATCTCGATGGTATCAAGGTTGTCTTCGTTGAACGGGTGTCCCTTGACCATGGGTGTCCTGTCGACCTTGCCCCTATCAACGGGGAGTCCCATGTTCTCGACCTCGATTGTGAGGCAGAAAGGTATCCTGGCAGCTTCAAATCCAAGGACGGAGTTCTGGGCCATCCCCAACTTTGCCATGAGACCCGGGTTATCGTGCGCATCTGGCCAGAAGACGTTAATCGCCTCCATTTGGTCTACAGTAGCGCTCTGGGTCATGCAGGCAACCGGTGGCCTGTCAAGTTCCTTCATGGCCATGCCGGCGTACCAGCGCTCCTTTGGTGTCATTCCATTATCCATGAAATATTCCCTCCTCAGTATACAATGAGTTTGGCCCTTGAACATTGAAATCAAGCTACTTTAATTTTTCTTAAACGATTGTTGGCTGACCCATGGCCGTGGCCCGAACCTCTATCCAGCCAGTTGTTTCACTGCCCGACATGAACCCGCTCCTCACATGTTTCGACTCAGTCTCCACCTTAACTCTAACATCGCGGGCCCCTGAACGCATGGCCTTGACCTTGACATGTTCTGCGGCCATTTTCATCGCGGCCCTCAAAGCTATGGAGGGATCGTAATAGGTAATCGGATCGCAGAATGGGGAGACTAAAATGAAGCGTTTGTTGCGCTCGAAGACCACTATGTCCACGGTCTCCGCCACCTGACTGCACACCGCGCCAACAGCATTTCCCACCTCGTGTCCTTGGGGCACGATAACCTTGGTGCCCAAACGGTTCTCAATCATCGGGAGCCAGACGTGCGCGGGGGCACCTATGCCAACAATTGGCCTAGTCACTTTGGCTTCAAGTTTCAGCAGATTGCTGTTGGTCCGCCCTGTCACATTGTCAAGAAGAAAATCACAACCCATGCACTCTGGAAGCACGGCCCGCTCATCCATCATTATCTTCTTTATGACCTCCTCAGAGATCCTCGCAACAAATGAATTGATGGTGCTTTCCACAAATTCAGCCGGGGATTTGCTGCACATATGAGCACTAGCTTCCACTCCGATCTGTGCGGCTTCCACCACTCCCTCAATGTAATCGCCCCTTACGTGAAGAAGGTCCGTTGGTGTGAGGCCGATCCCTCCCACCATGTTCTTCTGCATCAATGACGCCACATACCTTTCTACGAGCACGATGCCGGCCGCCTCTCTGATCTCCTGAGGAGTGGAAGGTCCCCTCTCAGAGAGGAAATCGAGAACCCTGCGCTCCTCCACTGTGAGCTTTTCATCCTTTCTCGGGAAGCTGACCAGGAACCTTGTCTCCCAGGTATCCCTCATCCTCTCCAGAAGCCCCTCATACCTTGCGGCCGCAAGCGACAATGGAAGTACCCTGTTCTTGGTGATCTCCACGGTGCCATCCATCTTTGCAATGATCTCGGAGTCTCCACCCAAGGCTGAGGTCCACATGTCCACGGCCCTAACTCGAGTGCGCCATTCTCCGACCGATGCACCCTCCTTGCTGACCTTAGGAAAACCATCCTCCAGAAAGGCTATGTCGGTCGATGTTCCGCCTATATCCACTATAATACAGCTGTCTACCGCGGCAAGAAGGCGGCCGCCCATTGAACTTGCGGCGGGGCCAGACAGCACGGTCTCTACCGGTCGCTCCCTCGCAGTCCTGATGTTCATTAGGGTGCCATCGCCCTTGAAGACCATGATCTGAGACTTTATTCCGCGAGCCTTCATGGAGCGCTCCACGTCATTCAGGAATTGATTGATTATGGGGATCAAACGCGCATTGAGCACGGCTGTCACAGTGCGCTCATGGATCCCTAGCTCCGTGGTCAACTGATGGCCCATCACCACCGGAACACGGAGGGTCTCACGGATATTCTCGGTCACCATTCTCTCGTGGGATTTGTTATACACACTGAAAATACCGGATACCGCGACGGCGTCGAGACCTTCCATCTCACTGACCGCTTCCAAGACCTCATCGAGAATGAGAGGCGATACCTCCTCCCCCCTGGTGTCATGCCCTCCAGAGATGAATACCTGCTTGGTCGTCCCCAGCTTCCAATCGGGATCTGGCTTCCAGCCTATTCCTATGAGTCCTACTCTACCTCCCTTGCCTTCAAGGATCGAGTTCGTGGCAAGGGTGGTGGAAACGCCCACCAATCCGATGTTGGATGAGTCAAAGCCAGATACATTCAGGACATTGTCAACCGCCTGAGCTATACCAATAGATAGATCATGGTAGGTAGTCCTGGCCTTGGCCTTGGAAAAGATGGTCTTTTCATCCATGTCCACAATGGCAGCATCCGTGAACGTCCCTCCGGTATCGATGCCTAGGCCGTAGATCCTTTCATCGTTCTCTGCGGGCATTTTCTTCCTCCTTTCTCCGACTCTCCTCGGATAATCCGGAGTATCTAAATAAGAATTGGGGGGGGAACGCCCCCATTGTCATACCTCTTTACGAGATCAGATAGGTGGTTGACCAACAGCCCTTGCGTTCACGTCTATCCTGCTAATGATCTCACCAGCTACCAGTTCTCCGCCGATCGACTTCTTATAGTCGACCTCGACCTTGACATTGATTTCCTGGGCACCAGCCTTTTCCGCTCTCTCTCTTACATGTCTCTCGACCATGTTGCGGGCGGCACCGACGGCCTGCTCTATGTGACTGTAAGTCACGGGGATGTAGAACGAGGAGAAGACATGGAACTTCTCATCCTGAGGGAATATCACAACATGAGCGGTCTCCACGATGGGGCTGCACACCGCGCCAACAGCATTTCCCACCTCGTGGTTCTCGGGAACAATGACCTCTGTACCAAGTCTCTTCTCAATCTCTGATACGTAGACATGAGCAGGGGCACCGATGCCCACTATCTTGCGCTTGACCTTGACGTCCATCTGAATAAGATCGCTGTCGATTCCCCTGCTTGCGGTCTCGAGAAGGAAATCACATGATCTTCCCTGGGGCATCATGCCTCCGTCGTCGAGAATGATCTTCTTGATCACCTCTTGGGAGATCTTGGCAGCCACCCTGTTGAGAACGATCGAGGCGAATTCATTCCGGGTCAGACCCATGCTCGGGCGGTAGAGATCGACACCTATCTCGGCAGCCCGCACACTACCCTTCTGATAATCGCCTTTGAGATGCAATATGTCGGTGGGGGTGAGTCCGATTCCCACGATCATGTTCTTGTCCCTGAGCCTTTTGACGAACCTATCGAGCAGCACCACATCGACATTTCGCTTCAACTCGCTCCAGGTGGAGGGTCCGTTCTTTCTCAGGAAGTCAAAGAGGCTCCTCTCTTTCTCGTTCAGCCCATCTCCATCTCTTGGGTAGGCGACCAGAAACCGGGTCTCGCCCGATGTCTCCAGCTTGTCAAGGAAACCCTCGTACATCTCTGCCGCCAGGGACAGTGGGATGACTCTGTCTGCCCTCAACTCCATGTTTCCCCTTCGATCGACAACGATCTCCGAGTCCCCGCCTAAGGCGGCGGTCCACATGTCCACCGCCCTAACTCGAGTGCGCCATTGACCGATATTCGCGCCTTCAGGAACGATGCGGGGGAATCCTCCGTCCAAGAAAGCGATGTCTGTGGACGTTCCACCAATATCGATCACGATACAATCGGTCAGACCTGCGAGGATCCGACCACCCATCGAGCTTGCCGCTGGACCAGAGAGAATTGTCTCAACCGGCCTTTCCCTGGCGGTCTCGATGTTCATCAGGGAGCCGTCTCCCTTGAAGACCATGATGGGAGCGACCACGCCCCTCTTTCTCAGGGAGCCCTCAACATCATCGATGAAGGTATCGAGAATGGGAATGAGACGAGCGTTCAGTACAGCCGTGACCGTCCTTTCCATGATGCCGAGTTCGCCCGTGAGCTCGTGACCGCAGATTACTGGCAGTCCTGATTTCTCCTTGATAAGTCGTCGGATCTTGCTCTCGTGGTTGTGATTATATACGCTGAATAGACCGGATACGGCGATCACATCAACCCCGTGGCAGACCTCATTGACAGCGATCTCGGCCTCCTCCATATTCATTGGCTCTTTCTCGAGACCATTGACCTCGTGTCCACCACTGATGAAGGCGGCCTTCTGCTCTCCCAGATACCAATCCTCCTTGGGCTTCCAACCGATGCCGATGAGACCGACCCTGGCGCCCTTTCCCTCAAGAATGGAATTGGTGGCGAGGGTCGTGGAAACGCCTACCAGCCGGATGTCCTCAACATCGAGACCATCCATTTCCAAGATTCCGTCCACGGCTTCCCTCAAACCAATAGCCAGATTGTGATGGGTGGTGGGAGCCTTGGCTTTAGCAAGAACCTTCTTCTCCTTGAGGTCTATGATTACAGCATCTGTATAGGTCCCCCCTGTATCGATACCCAGACCGAGCTTCTTACCCTTCTCTTTCAGATGGTCCATCATCATTCCCTCGATTAACTATTGATAAACGGCCGAACAGAATGAGAGTTAATAAATTATTTGAATGACCAGAGAATCTCACTTTGGATTAACAGGTCGATGGAATGAAACCTCTCAAAACTGATGCTTGGGGCAGTAGTATGAGCTTCTCCCAACCACTCTGACCATCTCGAGTTGAGTTCCGCAAGAAGGGCACTTGCCCCCTGGTCCCCGAACATTCAGAAGATAATCTTTCGGTATAAGGGCCCAATTGGCTCCAGCATCGACCGCTTCATTCAATACAACGCCTATGCTGTTGAAGAGCTGTGCAATCTCATCCTCGAAGATGGTGTCGGCAGTTCGCATCGGATGAATTCCAGATTGGAACAGTATCTCATCGGCGTAGATGTTGCCAATACCCGCCAAGAAATGCTGATCCATTAGAACAGCCTTGATCCGCCCTGTCCTCCTGGAGATCAGGTCCTTGAATAATCCCAAGGTAAGTCCATCTAGCGCGTCGGGGCCGAGATTCTTCCATTCGATGAACTCTTTCATGCTTTCGCAGAAAAAAACCCGGCACAGTACCCTGATGCAGGTGAAGGCCAGTTGATCCCCATTCTCAAAATTCAGTTGCATTGTCACGAATCGAGGGGCGGATTCATTCCTCTTGAAGAACCTCACCTTCCCAGTCATTCCGAAATGGAGTATGAGTACCTGGGAAGAATCGAGTTCGGCTCCCACGTATTTACCATGACGGACCGTATGTACGATTTGGCGACCCTCGAGGTCGGAGATTATCCTTTCTTTCGACACATTGCCCAAAATCCTCTCGTCAAGGACATCGACGACCTCGATTTTCTTGTAGAGGACAGATGAATCCAGATACCTCCTGAATGCTTCGGCCTCCGGAAGTTCGGGCATGCCTGCCTATATGCGCCTTTGAATATCTAAACCGATTCGATGCAATCGTTGGAAGAACAAATGCTCTAGTGCAGAAGGAATGAAATAAAAATAAGGTGAGACGGATAATATCCGTCTGGGTTTACTTCTTGACAAGCGCTTGAGCGATCTGGGTCGCCTCAATGGCGTCGTATCCCCAAGCGTCGGCCCCGATCTGGTCGGCGAACTCCTTGGAGGTAGCTCCGCCACCGATCATGGTCTTGCACGGACCCTTCAGACCCTTCTCCTTGAGCATGGACTCAAGAGCCTTCATGCCAGCAAGTGTTGGGGTCATGAGTGTCGAAGTAGCCAGAATGTTGGCCTTCTCAGCCTCGACCTTGTCAACATAGTCCTTAAGAGGTACATCCCTACCCATGTCGTGGACGGTCATGCCGACTCCGGTGATCATCGCCTTCACGATGTTCTTTCCGATGTCGTGAACGTCACCCTCAACCACACCGATGACGATTGTGCCCTTGTCCACACCGCCACCCTGAGACTTCAGGATAGGCAGAACAACATCAAGAGCTGCGTACATCGCCTGTGCAGACAGCAGGACCTGGGGAAGATAGTACTCTTTGTTCTCGTACCTCTCTCCTACGACCTCCATTCCCTTGGAGAGTCCATCGAAAATGATGTCGTTGGGAGTGAAGCCAGAGTCGAGTGCCTTCTCGGCCAAACCCTTCATGTCCTTGATCTTGCCCTTAAGGACACCCTCGGCCATTTCCTCTAGTATATCAGCCATTAGTATACCCTCCTCAAATAGGTTAGCCGCATGATTAATGTAAATGATTATAAAAGCTTTTATGGTTGGATACACCATCCAATGATGTTTCTTACCTAATGTTCTTATATTATGGCAATGTCCTAACTTCCGGAAGTAAAGAAGTCGTTAACAATTGCATATGGAATTCAAAGGATTATTGAGATATCGAAACCGCACTTTGGACATTGACGATTTTCCAGTAGAACTTTGACATCAGGATATGTTGGACAAAATCTGCTCACTTCGTTGGTTTTCACGACTATCTTCTCAGTGACCTCTTCGCTCCTTCGATCAACAAGTAGTTCGCCGCATTTCGGACAGAAGGTGCTCTGTCGCTTGTCTCCAACAACCCCTCCCACATATGGGTAGAGGATCCCGATCTCTCTGGCATCGGCGTAGGCTTGTTCGATCCTGTCCATGCTCTGAGCAGGAAGGTGAGCCAGTCGATGCGATGGAAGAAAACGGTATAGATGGACAGGAGTGGATGGACCCATGGTCTTCACCACCCACCTGAAGAATGAATTTACCTCCTCTTTAGAGTCGTTCATACCAGGGATGAGTAAATAGGTTAGCTCCACGTGGATGTCGGCTGCTCTGGCCATTCTGCAGGTCCTAAGCACATCATCAAGGTGCCCTCCGCAGTTTCTCTTGTAGAAGGACTCAGAGAACGCCTTGACGTCGATATTCATCACATCCACGAGAGGAAGAGCGTCATTGAGAGCCTCCTCAGAGATGAAACCGTTTGTGTTCAGCAGGATGAATAGGCCCTCTTCCTTCGCCAATGCAGCGGTGTCCAGAATGAA
>JAAEEP010000029.1 GCA_013415695.1 Methanomassiliicoccales archaeon
CTCCATTAAAAGGTCCCCCAAATTGGGACCTAAGAACACATTTTGAGTAAACTATATTTAAATGTATTCACGATAGTTAACTAGATAAGAGTCCGTTGATCGTCGAACCAATCTGCTAGACAGGGCTTCTAGAGACTTGGGGATATGTTGTCTATGCTAGTCATGAAGGAGCGGAACAGATTTCGAATTCAATCGGACTCAAAAAATGAATGTGCTGGACGTGAAAACAATCGATTCCTAGCAGCCTCACTACATGTCCATTGTCTTCGATCTCATTCAGACAGCCCATGAGCTCCTACATACTTGCTTCTTAGAGCGTTGACTATCTCTAGCGCCAGATCATGCTTATCAAGCCCTCTATTCAACCCAGAGATCAGGGCTTTCAGACCTAATCTGACTTCGTCGTTTGGTCCAGGCAGCGCAACGAACAGCGAAGAGCCTAAGACCCCCACCGCGATCCTCACGCCTTCCTTCTCGTGCCTGCCAGTCCCTTTATGATATCTCGTTATGTACGGTGTCACGGCTGTTGGGTCCAGCCTAAGAAGTGCCTCAACGGTACGGTCCTTCGACTCCGCTCCTACGCCCCCGGTAGTGATGACGAGACCGTATCCCTCATCCAGAGCTTTGTTGAGCGCCCCGAAGATGGAGTCGATATCATCTTTAAGAGCTGGGCCTATCTTCACCTCGTAGCCTTCCTCCCCTAACCGCTCTTCAATGTAAGGAGAGTTCGTGTCCCTTATGCGATTTGTTCTGACCTCCTCACCGGTGGGGAAGACAATGCACCTCATCCGCACCCTCCCAACGATCTCGGAGACCATCGAATCGGTTCTTGATAGAACGTCCCGGGCCGTCACTTTATCGAGACTTATGAACCCGAGTATGCCCTCCGAGTGAATCGTTGTGCTATCTGTTAATGAGACTCCTTGGATTGACGCCAGACGTTCGAGTATCTCGTTCCTCTTGCCATAGACATTCTCAGCTTCCACCTCGGTCCGGAGTATATCCAAAGCGACGTGATTCTCGGACGCGTCAGTGACGAAGACCTCTTCTCTACCTAGTTTCAGAACGTCGGCCATGGCGGTGCCGATCTCTGTCAGATTGGCATCCCTCAGGACTATGTTCTCGATCCACAGCTCGGTCTTCCCGAGCAGTTGCACTTTCAATCTTCCACCCCTTCCACATCGAGTCTTATGTCAAGCATGGGTGCATCTATGATCGCCCTGCCGATATCGAGTATGTCCACATCTGCCTCCACTATGCGCGGTATCTCTTCCAGAGGGATCGACCCTCCGAAAGCGATCTTCACGCGAGTTCTCAGACCCTCTCTGAAGAGGGCACTGGATACCGACCTCAAGTCGTCGATGTCACCGGTATCGACCATAATAATATCGGCGCCATGCTCCGCCGCAACGACAGCCTCACGGACAATGGGTTCGGTCTCACCACGGATCTGGATGACCTTCATTCTACCCTCCAATTCCCGAACCGCAAGCAGAGCCTGAACGATACCGCCGAACATCCTGACATAGTTCTTATCGAGATAGACGAATGGGTGCTCCGTGATCCGCAGACCGGATCCCCCGAGCCTGATGGCTTCCCGGATCTCCTCTTTCATCTGGTTCGGCATCTTCTTCCATCCCCCAGAAACGATGGTGGCATTACCCCCTGCAAGAGTTACTGCTCGCCTCGCCGCTGTGGCGATGCCTGAGGTCTTTCCAACGAGACCTATGAGCATATCTTCGGCAAGGCATATCTCCTTGGGCGTTCCTTCGATGATCGCGATCGTACCGCCCTCATCGACATCGTCGCCATCTCTGACCGTAGCTTGAATGGACAGATTCATCTCTTTTGCTGTCTCGATCATGCGGCCGATGCCGGAGACGGTTCCGCTCTGCTTAGTCCAGATGACCGCTCTCACCCTCTTGTTGGTCAAGTTCTTGAAGATCGCGTCCCTGATATCGATGCCGTCCGGTTCACGCGGTACAGACCTTACCTCATTCCGCAACCGTTATCCCCCTCTGCCTGCACCACTTCGGCAGGAGCTCAGCGTCGACCTCCTCATCCACCTTCGGCGCTTCGGAAACGAGATGCGAAGCGAGTGATTCGCTAACGTTCAACGCTCCTGGTGCGCCGTCGAAGGCTATCAACTTATCCGTTCCGGTGATCCTGATGGCCATCTCCACGGCTGTCCCGAGATCTTCGGCCACAAGGGCGTGCTTCATGAACTCGACGTTCTGAGGGTCCCTCCTGAAGACATCCGCCTGGCTCTCCCCCACCACAATGGTTGGAATCATCTTGGCCCAGAATACGCTGGGATAGCCTCCCCAGGCGTAGTTGATGATGATCGCCTTTATGGCCGGATTCATGGGAGCGACATCGGAGATCAGGGGTTTCTCGTCCCTACCATAGAATGATTCAGTATACCAAGTATAGCCTGGAAGAGGATAATCGAGATCGAAGATATCGACGCTGGAAGCTGAGAAGTTGGCGAAGATCATCCCGGCGGAAAAGACATAGGGTATCGGAGCCTGAAAGTCCAGTATGGCTATGCAATCATCGATGCGCCCAAGAAGCGTCAGGATCTTGCCGTAATAACGGAAGTTATCGATGGAGAGCCTCTCATCAAGCGAGAAAAGATTGTTGTCTGCATCGACGCCAGCGACGCCTGCTGGTGTGGGCTTCAGGAATGTGGCGAAGGTCCACTTCTTCTGCACAAGGTCGGAATTGAATATCGCTCTGGCCGCGAAGTTGGCGCCCCTCGGCCCTAGGTTGTGGTGGTAAGTCGATCGGGTCTCGAGCCTAGCATACGACATCCCGAAGGGCTTCACCGCCCGGTCCACATGCCTGTGGAAGTGTATCTCCCTCACATCGCTATTATGAGCGTGAACGATCCAATCGGCGTCATAGCATCTCTTGATCCCATACAGTGTTCCTATCTCAGTCTGGATCGGGATGCCTTCGTCGATCGGAGCCACTCCTTTAGCCTTCCCGCCGAAATACTCATCAAGACCAAATCTCTGGATGTATTCGTCCGACTCCCTGAACCTGAGACCGACGCCGGCTCTCAACCGGATGTCGTCGGTGCCTGTCCTTTCAACGATCGCGTCCTTGGTCGCCTTCAGCATCTCCGCGTAAGGCTCCCCTCCAAGAATGGTGAACCCATGATGAGATCCCAGGATATTGACGGAGTCGCCAGGTCCTATCATTGACATATCAATTCTCTCGAGCGCCCTTTCAGTCGCTTCCCTGATAACCTTCACACCCGCATCCGAGGGGTAGATGCTCGCAAGGAAATCCGGGAACAGGTCTTGAACCCTGATCGAGACCATCTGTCCGAGGTCTGATGATCTCGCCTCGATGCTCTCAGGCAGCGGTCCGTACCTGGAAGGCTTGGGAGGGAGAGGCTTGACGGGGTCGTTGAACCTAGTGGACACCATTATCACCTCCCTCGGTCTTGGTCTCGAGCAACTTCTTGAACAGGGCCCGATCTTCTTCGAAGTAGAATCCCCTGGACGAGTATTTCGCGACTACCGACTCTGGAATGTCCCACACCGTGGGAGTCAGACCATACCACTGCCATCCGCCCTCGACCGGCTTGGGATCCTTTCCGGCCGCCACCAGCAGCCTCAAGATGGGCTGGAAGCACTCGACCTTGCACCCGGTCCTTGCCCCAACTTCCCTTGAGACTTCTTCCGGCGAGGATGCGCCCTGAATTATCGCGGCTGCAACCTCCTCGGCCCTAGTTCCTGTGCAGAAACAAAGAACCTGCTCTGGATGCAACCTCGCCTTTGAACATAGATCCGTTATCATTTGCCTATCGACCAAATTCGGGTCGACCCGGATGACCCTCGGGGTCGCAAGGTCTCTGAGGCTCACGGCCCCGAACTCACATCTCTCTGAACAAGCCCCGCAACCCACGCACGTACTCAAATCCACGACTGCTTTCTTTGCACCCTTTTCACGTCCGACCTTTATCGACAGAGTGGGGCACACTCTCTCGCAGGTTCTGCAGGCGGTGCACTTTTCAGGATCAACCTCGGCGAACATATTGATGACCCTCATCTTCTTTCCTCCAAGTGATTCCCGATAAACCGAAGAAATCGGATACGCCCGATTGCCCCGCTCATCCCTTTCTATAGACCTCATGATTCTCACTTGAATTAAACCTTTCAACATCTCTAGGCAACCCCCTACGAATTGCGGGAATGGCCGTGTCAGAACCGAATTTCGAATTTTTGGGATTGGTGAAATGAATGTACTGGACGCGTAACTATCGATTCCTTGCGGCCCCACTGTCCTTCCATCCAAGAATTGCCTTCTCAGATCATACCACATACAAGATCTTCCCAGATTGAACCTAGTTAATTAATGACCAATAGGACGGGTGGGTCCGATGGGTCAGGCAACTCGGGTGGGAGGTGCCCTGCTTGATAGCAGCCGATAGGTAAGAATGAGGATGATCATTAACGAGACTATCAAAGCTATCAAGGGAAGAACAGTGAAGCCTTGGAAAGCGCCCGAGACCCAACTGAGGAAGAATGCAAAGATGAAAACGATGGTTGAGCAGGATGCAAGCAGGAACACGATGTAGACTAGATTCCCTCTTATTGCCCTGATGGTCTCGCCCCAGTACGCTCCTCTGATCAGGAGGTTCCTTCGCAATCCCAACATTTGATCATAGGATCTCAGGAAGATGTACCCACTTACGATGATCACCCCATTGAGAAAGATTACCAGGTCCGGAAGGGTGCTGCTCAGACTTGACAGATCATTGGGGAAGCCCAGAATGAAGAATGGATCAATGTTGGAAAAGTGGAGTAACGATGGTATGTACAGAATTGTTGAGAGTAGGAGAATGGCTTTGAACCTTCTCTCACTCAGAGCGGCAATGCTAATGATCATCAGAAGTATGACGACCAGTACGGCCCCCATGCTGAAGCTCCACCCGAACTTCATGAGTGCGCTCAAGGCAGCATCCTCCAGAATACGAAAGATGTTGTTCGTAGTGAACACGTAGAGGGAGATTATGGCCACCAGTACCATCATGAGAGTCACTAGGATCCTGGAGCCTATGTCCTGTTCGCCCAAGAACCCTGTAGATGATCGCTGTATTGCCCTAGAATTAGTTGGCATCCCCACCACCCCTTCCTAGTCTGGAGACCACCAATTCCTGGAAATCCTGCTCAAGCGGGTTCCATGTTATCAGGTAGGCTCCCGAGGATCTCAACGATCGAAGCACTGGGAGTTTCCTCAACTCGGCTATCCTCTCGGCAAGCTTCTCGTTATCGGTGACCACCTCTTCGTCCCCGCCACCAACGTTGAGTAGGACTATCCGGGAGTTGCTCCCAGAGATGCGGCGCATCTGCCTCATCCCATCCATGAGATCTACAGCACCGCTCCCCCTCACCCTGGTGATGATTATGAACAGTGGGCTCGTGCCCGCAATATGGCCGCCTAGCCTCCTGACCTCCCGCTCAAGCGGTAAATCATCATCCCCAATCTCGGCACCGAGAAGCCTGCGAGTGATCAGTTTCTCTTGGCGGCGACCGCCATCGGGCAGGAGAGTGACCCCTTGATGATAGATGCTGAGGCCTACCTCACAATCCCTGGCCAAATAGAACCTAGAGAGACTAAGGGCTGCCTGGAGCCCATATTCGAAAGCATTCTTGATCGAGGAGGCGGACGCCATCCCCCTACCCCCATCCAAGAAAATCCAAACCCTCTTGGTGCCCTCCCTCTCGAAGTCGTTGACCAATATTACGTTCTTATCCAGACCTCCGCTCCTCACCGTTGCCTTCCAGTTTATGTTCCGAAAGGCGTCTCCCTTGACGTACTCCCTGATCTCCTTGAAATCGGTGGTAAGAGCTTTGACCCGGCTGATGGAGCTGGCGGGCATGGGTATCTTGATGGAGAGCCTGGGATCCCTGAGCTTCCTGAGATCATCAGACGCATGCTTCACAACTATCTCGGTGGCAGACCGGCCCCTTGAGAACTCGGTCTGAAGCAGACCGGAGAAGTGGAAGGCCTCGATTCTTGACTCCCCCACCTCGTAAGCTCCGCCACGGGTGCAGTGGAGGGTGTAATCAAGCATCTCCTGAAGTGGTCTCCGCCCCTTCCAAAACACTCTGAAGTTGGTTCCTTTCTCGAGGAAAAGGCGGTCGGGAACGGGATCGCTCACGGTGACCAACCCCCTTCCATGGGTCACATCCAAGTTTGTACTAAGGCGAACCATGTCGTTCACCTTGGCCTCGACCATTTTCTGTTTCCTGGAGATCTCGTGACCTCCAGGAGGCAATATGTTGAGTGAAACCACAGTGAAAAGCAGTGGTATGAATGATAGCAGGACCAGGAATATATTGGCAAAGAATATCCCTGCCAAGATGAGCAGGGCGAACAATGAGAATTCCGAGGCCATCCTGCTGGACCAAATCATCCTTCCACTACCTGGTGTAATCCCTTGGAACCTCCACCTCTTTCACAATTTTATCGACGATACCCGTGAGCGTCACTGAGCTGTCGAACTGGTATTCCATCTTTAGAATGAGGCGGTGGCACAGGGCCTCGTGAACGAACAACTTGACGTCATCCGGTACCACGAAATCTCGACCGCTGAGCGCAGCATTGGCCCTGGAAACCTTGAGCAAGGCCAGACCGCCCCTGGGGCTGGAGCCGACCTCCACCGCGGGATGCTCCCTGGTTGCCCTTACCATCTGGCTGACGTAGTCCAAGATCTGGTTATCCACGTAAATACCGTTCTCCACAGTATCCTGCATATCAAGGAATTGGTCTTGTGTGACTGCCTGCTCGACAAGCCCCAGAGGATTGTCGGACCTCCATTCGATCCTCCTCCTCAGTATCCTGGATTCCAGTTCTAGCGTTCGCACGTAACCTGTTGACATCCTCAGAAAGAAGCGATCCATCTGAGCCTCTGGGAGGGGGAATGTACCTTCCTGCTCGATGGGATTCTGGGTGGCGATGACGAAGAATGGAGGGGACAGAACATGAGTCACCCCCTCTATGGTGACCTGCCGCTCCTCCATAGCTTCCAGAAGAGCGGCCTGGGTCTTGGGAGGCGCCCGGTTTATCTCATCGGCAAGAAGGATATTCGTGAATATCGGTCCCTTTTCCAACACGAATTCCGATAGCTTCGGCTTCCATATCCTCGTTCCGAGGATGTCCGAAGGCATGATGTCGGGAGTGAACTGGACCCTGCCCCACTTGCATCCGGTGATCTTGGCAAACAACTTGGCAAGGAGTGTCTTGCCCAGACCGGGGTTGTCCTCAAAGAGGATGTGGCCGTTTGCCAGCGCTGCGCAGAGCATCTTCTTCACCACTGCATCGTCCCCCACGAAGATTTTCGTGGTGCTCTCGATGATCTTGTTCGTTAGCTCCTTGAAGTATTCAACCTCCAACCTAACCTCCTCCTTCAGATGATATGATGTTCTCTCCCTCCTTAAGGATGAAAGAAGGGTCCAGTTCCTTGATGGCCATATCCAGTGTTCTCTCAACCAGTGAGAGTCGGTCCAGCTTCCCGGCAGCAGCTATTTCCGCATAAGTCCACGTGAAGGCTAGCGGGACCTCCTTCTCTCGATAATCGATCAACTCGCTGAGCATCTTTGATATCGCATTTTCTGTGAGTCCGTTGGCCAACAGGGCCGATGTCACAACCACCAGCAGGTCCTCCTTCCGACCTTTCTCCACGAATGCATCCACCGCCATGGTGGCCACCTCCATGTCCCCCTCACCCTTGAGCACACGACCCATCTTCCTCCCCCAGCTCCCAGTGACTCGACCGCTGCTCGAAGCCCTCAACTGTATCAGAAGCCAAAGGATCACCATCGTCAGAAAGAAAGCCACGACAATCCACTCCAGCAAAGGTAGCTGATTGGAAGCCTCCGAGATCACCAGCGGCCTCAGTAGGAAGAGATATACCAATACCAATAGACCAATTGCCGAGGTCAGTACCACGACCGAGTCCTTGATGAAGATCCGACCCAACCTCCTGAGGATGAGGATGACATGACCATGGAAGAGCCCCAGAAGCGAGATGAGTCCTGGAAGGAGCGAACCCAGCAAAAAGGGAAGCATCGGATCCGGGTGCTGGTAGGGGAACAAGGAGAGAACGATGAGGGTCACCAAACCCAGAGTAAGAATGATCACGAACCTTATCAGAACCCACCTCGAAGGGGATGCGGAGCGGGAAAGAATCCCTACTCCCAAGACTACGCCTAAGAATAACACCGGAGCCACCAGGGGATCAAGCCCTGTCTGGATGCTCGAGGGGAACCCCACCAGGATCAGACTCACGCAGAGACAGGGCGCGAAGAAGTTGATGGAATCAGAGAGCGGGTCTGCCATTGTTCCCTTCAGAATGATCCTGAATATGGATGCGAGATATAAGAGAAAGACAGCCAGGAACAGGGGGTACATAATGAAGCCCAGCCTGCCGGATGGGCTGAGGAGCCCCATCACGATCACCCCTGAGAAGATTATGATGAATATCATCGTGAGGGTCCTGACCCATAATCCTCTGATCTCATCAAGGGAAAAGTTGGGCCTCTTTGGGATATGGGATTCCTTGAGATATTCGGGTAGGTCACTCCCCCCCATCAGATCAGCTCCGCTGTCGCCAGGAACATTCGCTCATACTCCTTCCTCGATATCGGATGATTGCTGTAATTGGCAAGCTCGAAGGCGGAGACCATGGTCTCCAGGTGCTCACTCCGGTCATGATACCTATCCTTTACCAGAGAATGGACCTCCCGGGTAGTCATGTCCTTCGTGAGCGAGGGGAAATGTCTGCCCCATCTCAGAATAGCGGAATTGAAGAGGTCCACCACCTCCTCCCTGTATACCACCGCCCTGATCATCTCCTCATGGATGCCGTTGACTCCCTCCAATTGGATGATGTGATCCCCCTTCTCCATGACCAGAGTGAAGAGCATACCGTCCCTGTCCCACATACCTTGGACCTCGCTTCCATCTATCCTAACATGGACATCCTCATCGGGATCTGAAAGTACGAGATGGAGCGGTGTTCCCGCTTCCCACACCAACGGCATGTTCTGAGGGATCTCCTTGAAGGTAAAATGATAAGGCATGGAGCGACTTCTCTCCACCAATATCGGCTCATCCTCAGGGACCACCGACTCAAATGGTCCCGAAGACCTTCTCCGCCTGAGGGCCACGGTTCCCCCAACCACCGCAGCGATGACCAGGGTGACCGCCACTATGAGCAACCAATTCGGTCCAGGAGCTGGAGCATAGACCATGGTCGCTGAAACGGGCTGGTAGATCTGCGACCCCTCGTAATTGACAGTGAGGTTCACCTCTTCGACCGAGCCCATGTTCAGCCATGTCGTACCGTCCTGGTCGGTGGTGAGATTCACCTCTAAATCAGTCGTGGAGAAGGCAAGGGTCTCCCCTACTATGGGAGTGCCATAATCATCTGTCAATCTGGCACTGACCATGTTTTCCCTGACAGACAGTTCAATGCTGGGCCGGGCAGTTACTCTCAGATACACATGGTCCAGGATGTCAAACCCAGGAAGTGTGAAGAGGCAATCGATCTCTTCCAATTCAACATCTTTCTGCAATTCGACGTAGATAGTGAAGTAACCGTTGCTGTCGCTGGTCGCATTCTCCTCAACGTCAAGGGACAGCTCCATCTCAAGCTCCGCTCCTCCCAGAGGGATGTCCCCGGCGAGGACCCTTCCGAGGATGCGGTTCTCCTCACCCCTTACCAGATCAGATCGAACGAGGGTGACACCGGGCTGGAAAGCCTCCAGATCGAACCTCGTGATGTTGCCCTCCAGAAGATACGTGCCGGCGAAATCCAGCTCGACGGAATGATTTCCCACTGAGGGGACGAGGTCAATGCTGACCTCCCCGTGATCATCGGTGAATTCAACCTCTTCGCCTTCGCAACGCAGGGTCACGGCCTGACCGATGACCGGCTCCAGGGTGGATGACTCTACAAGGGTGAAGCTGAGGCGGCAAGGGATATCTGAGACGAGATGCATCGACCCGTTGTACAGGAAGGTCGAGCGATCAATCACCTTCACCTCTGGGTCACTATCCGAGCTGTTCCAGAGCCTATCGCCGGCACATCTGGCAACCAGGCTGTAATCCCCGGTAGGGATATCAGATGGTAACTTGCACTGAATGCTGAACTCACCGGTATAGACTTGTGGCCTATCCATTCCGCAGATCCATCGTTGGTTCGCTCCCTTCTCCCTCACTAGATAGGCAAAGATCATCGGTCCCGATAATCGCCGATCAGAAGTACAGTTGACGATCCCATGGACCAGGAAAGTGCCGTTGCGGTAGAGGATCGGATCATTCTGGGTGATGGAGGTCATAGTCTCATTGATGTCAGGGAAATCGCTCGGGTAGGCAAGGCCTATGTCAAAGGTCCACCACATATCGCGGGTGTGGTAGAATCTTTGGAGTTGAAAATTTGGGATTATCATATCGTCATCCGGGAGCACCGATATGGAATATTCTCCCTCCTCCAGACCGCTGAGGAAGTACCTGCCAGCCTGGTCCGTGATCACGCTCATCACATCCCCACTGGTTCGGTTCTGAACGACAACGGTCTGACCCTCTATTCCCGGCTCTTCCGGTCCAATGATTCTATTGGCGTCCTTGTCGTAGAAGACGATCCCGCTCACTGTGCCGAGAGGGGGATTGGGATCGGGAGGAGTGAATTGCGTCTCCTCGGCTAGACCAGTGGCATCGAAGGTCAGCCATCCCATGCCTTCCAGCTTGATCTCCGCGAAGACATGTGCTTGATCGAGGTATACGTGCTGAACGAAGGAGTCGGGATCGAGAAGATATCCGACACAAAGTCTTGCGGGGATGCCCAATGATCTGGCCATGAGAACGAAGGCTGAGTTGAAATGGGTGCAGATGCCTTCTCCCGATTCGAAGAGGAACCACTCGACGGGATCTTCACCGGGTGGAGCACGCTCGTAGCTCGCCTTGTAGGCGAAGGTCGTCTTGAGGAAGCGCTCGATGTCCTTGGCCTTTTGATAGGGAGACTCGGAGGCGGAGCTCACGAACTCCGCCAGATTGCGTATCCTATCCTCCAAACGCTCGGGCAGCTGGAGGTAGATGTCATCGACCTCCCCGATGTCGGTCTCATTGAGGGCATCCTCAGGGATCTTGCAGCGATCGAACTTAACGGAATAGAGCTCATCGAGAGGCTCCTCGGTCCTGAAGGTCGAATACTCCTCCGAGTACAACATTTTGGCAGACCAACCTATGTCCAGTTGCCTGGTGTTCTTAGGAAGCGGGATATAGCTTGTGAAATTGGAGGCCGGCGATATCGACAGGCTGTCCTCCATCACCATTGCGTATGGAGAATATTCGGTATCCAGGTCCTGGTTCGTGTAGTAGCGAACTTCCACACTTGGGGTGGAAGTCCATGCTCCCGAATCGTATTGGGTGAGGACACTGCTTCGAAGATAGCTCACACCATAACCTTCGAACACCGAGAAAATGAGCTTATGGGCGAGGCTAGTTATGTCCACGAGAAGCAGCTGCCTGTCTTCATAGGGAGTCTGGTCCTCTTCCTCTTCAAACAAGTTATCCAGGGGGAAGACGGGGACCTGCTCGAATACCGAGGATAAGGCTGTCGCCATGACTAGTATTGTGAGAATGAATGACGCGACCTTAAGTCTGGAATCCATTTGACCTCCCCTAGCGTGGAAGGTTCACCACACTTCCCGAATATCAAATGGACACGGGTCGGGAAATAAGTTTTCATTAATGGAAAATCGCGAAAGTCGTCTGAATCATTACGATTTCCTGCGCCATGAAATGCTAAGTAGAAATTGATAATTGGGGGTT
>JAAEEP010000030.1 GCA_013415695.1 Methanomassiliicoccales archaeon
TAGGCTGGTCGAACCAGACCGTTGATAATTCGACCGTCGCGGGAAGATACTCCTCTATCGCTCTCGACGAAGATGATAAGGTCCACATCTCGTACTATGACAGCACCAATAACAATCTCAAATACGCCACAAACTTCAATGGATTCTGGGAGAACTTCACCGTGGACAGTGAGGGAGATACCGGGCTCTTTACCTCGATCGGTGTGGATTCCCAGGGTGCGGTCCATATCTCTTACTACGATCTTACAGGTCAGAGCCTGAAATATGCCTCAAATGCAGGTGGCTATTGGGAGAATCATACCATTGACGATGCAGGAAATGTCGGCACCTACAGCTCCATCGCGTTGGATTCTTCTGATAAAGTGCACATAAGCTACTGTGATGAGACCCAGCTTGATCTGAAACACGCCACAAATTCTGAAGGCATCTGGACTGTTGATACCATTGACAGCGAAGGGCAGGTGGGCCGTTACACCTCAATAGCCCTCGATTCTTCGGACAATGTGCACATTAGCTATCAGAAGATAGACTCGCTTGACCTGAAGTACGCCACAAATTCCGATGGCGCATGGACAAGCGAGTTGGCGGAATCGGCCGGCGATGTGGGGTTCTGGACCTCCATCGCTTTGGCCCCCAATGATCGCCCCTTCATCTCCCATTATGACCAAGAGGCCCAATCACTTATTCTGACAAATATTCGGCAAGGACCACCCTCTGCTCCCAGGGAATTGATCGCGGATCCAGGGAATGGCTACGTAAGTCTTAGCTGGGAGCCCCCCTTGGATATTGGGGGATTTCCCATAATCAACTATATGGTCTACAGAGGAACCAACCCCGAACAACTGGCTACACTGGGGCTGATCGGCAACGTGACTGATTACAACGACAACACTGTGGATAACGGGGTGACTTATTACTACGGCGTTAGCGCTTTCAACTCGTTAGGAGAGGGGGATCTCTCCGAACTGGTTCAGACCACGCCCTATGGAACCCCGAGCCCTCCCGGGAATCTGCAGGCCCAGTTAGTTGATGGGCAGGTGATCCTGGATTGGCAAGCACCGACTGACGATGGGGGCAAACCCGTGGAAAACTATCGCATCTACCGGGGACCGTCCTCAGCTCAGCTTTCACTCCTGACCACAATAGGTAACCACACCGAATACACTGACGGAAATATCAGCGAAGGAAACACCTATGCTTATCGGGTTACGGCCGTGAACGAGGTGGGAGAAGGTCAGTACTCCGCCACGGCACAAGTCACATGGAATGGAGGGGGCGTTGACCTAGACCTCACTCTGATCATTGGTATCGTGGTTGTCGTGGCGATCGTGGCCGTGGTAGCGTTAGTACTCTTCAGGAAGCTGAAGTCCTAGACGCTCTTCACAGATAATAGAAAGTGAGGATCAACCAATCCTCTATCCTTATTTCTCTTTAAATCCATGACTCTGAGATCGACCGATTGGGCCATCACATTTCATAGTAATCTATATATGTGGAGGGCAAGAATACCCGGCCGAACATGACATCCTATCTCGTGCCCGAGAACATAGGCTTTTCTGGCCTCTCGCCCATTGGGCTAGAGGTTACGCCGGGCATAGAGAACACGATCCTACGGTCAAGCACCACCGCCGCGTGCTGCGGATCTGGATGGGGAGCGGGAGCCGGAGGAGGATACCAGATACCCTCCTTGAGACTCCCTGACCGGTCGTAGGATCGTTCTGGAAATCTCTTGGGGGTGTATCTGTGAATACAAGACTGTTTACAGTGGGTCCTGTCGAGGTCCGCACCGAGGTTCTTCAGTCCATGAACCGTTCCATGATGACGCACAGGAGCAAGGACTACAAGGACCTCCACAGAAGCATAGTGGAGAAGCTGAGGAAGGCGCTGGAGACGGATATGCACATCATCCTGGCGGCGACTTCCTCTTCGGGTTTCCTCGAGTCCTGCGTCCGTTGCGGTGTCCAGAGCAAGATGCTGGGTATCTCGAACGGATCGTTCGGCGAGAGGTGGCAGAAGATCGGTACAGCCAACGGCAAGGAGGTGGTGAAACTCCAGGTGCCATGGGGAAAGGCCGTTCGACCCAAGGACCTGGAGGGAACGGTCGATGAGAGCACAGAGGCCGTCACCTTGGTATCCAACGAGTCATCCACGGGCGTGTTCAATCCGGTTGAGGATCTGATCCGCGCCATCAGGGAGGAGGGCGATCCTCTAGTTTTCATCGATGGCGTCACATCCGTCGGGGCAATCGATCTCCGACTTGACCGAATTGATGTGGACGCGCTTGTTTTCGGTACCCAGAAGGCACTGGCACTCCCTCCCGGTCTGGCCGTGATCTGCGCCTCGGACCGATTGCTGGAGAAGGCCAAGAGCGTGGAGAACCGGGGTTTCTACTTCGACCTGCTGGAGCTGAAGAAGTATGCCGATAAGGACTACGCAATGACCACCCCACCCGTGTCTCTCATGTATGGCTTGGATTTCCAGCTGGACCGTATGCTAAAGGAGGGCATGACTAGCAGGTACGAGAGGCATCAGGAGATGGCAGATATTGTCCGGGAATGGGCAGAAAGGAGGGCGGGCCTCTTCGCTGAGCAAGGTCATCGTTCCAATACTATCACGGTGGTGAACAACACCGAATTCAATTTTGATGCGATTCAGAACTCCCTTGAGGGAAAGGGATACGAGATATCAGGCGGATATGGGAAGCTTAAAGACGAGACCTACAGAATAGGTCATATGGGCGACCTGACCGTGCCCGATATAAGGGAGTTCCTGGCAGTGATGAATAAGGTTATGGAGGAATTAGCGTGAAGTTGCTTGTGACTGACCCCATCTCGAACGAGGGCCTGGAGATACTGAAAAGAGACGCGAGGGTTCAGGTGGATGTGAAATCCACGCTAAGCCACGAAGAGCTGCTGAAGGAGATCGCCGACTACGACGGCATCATCATAAGGAGCGGTACCAAGGTGACCTCGGAGGTCATCGACGCGGGCAGAAATCTCAAGGTGGTGGGAAGGGCCGGAGTGGGCGTCGACAATGTCGACGTGGATCATGCCACCCGGAAGGGAGTCCTGGTCATGAACACACCCGCAGCCAACATACTCTCTGCGGCCGAGCACACAATGGCTATGATGCTCACCCTTGCCCGCAAGATCGTTTGGGCAGACAACTCTCTCAAGTCCGGCAAGTGGGAAAGGAAGAAGTTCACGGGCATAGAGCTCAGCGGCAAGACCCTTGGCATCGTTGGTATCGGCCGGATAGGAGGAGAGGTTGCCAAGAGAGCCAAGGCCTTCCAGATGCGACTCATCGGCTTCGATCCCTTTATATCGCCGGAGAACGCGGTGAAGGTTGGTGTAAGGCTTCTCCCCCTGGAAAGAGTGGTGGAAGAAGCGGACATCATCACCGTCCATGCTCCATTGACCAAGGGAACCTACCACCTCCTAGGGGAGGAACAGTTCAGACTCATGAAGCCCTCCGCGCTGGTAATCAACTGCGCCAGAGGAGGGATCATCGATGAGGATGCGCTTTGCAGCGCCCTCGAAGAACGAAGGATAGCCGGGGCCGCGATTGACGTGTACGAAGAGGAACCTCCCTTGGGCTCCAAGCTACTGGAGCTGGACAACATAGTGACCACCCCACATCTTGGGGCATCGACCAAGGAAGCCCAGGAGAAGGTCTCGCTGGAGATGGCCGAGCACGTCAAGAAGTTTCTCCTTGAGGGGAGAATCAGCAACGCTGTCAATGCCCCAAGGGGAAAGGTGGATCCGAAGGTTGCGCCCTTCATTCCACTAGCGGAGACTCTTGGATGCTTCGCGATGAACATCTTCGATTCACCGCTCAGGAGGGTTCAGGTAACCGTCTGCGGAGAGATCGCGAGCAGGGATACCAGCATGGTCCGCATCTCAGCGCTTATCGGGGCTCTTTCAAATATAACCGGGGAGAACACCAACATAATCAACGCCGAGGCGATCGCCAAGGAGAAAGGCATCCAGGTGGTGGAGTCCAAGGTGGACGAGTCCTCTCACTTCGTGAATATGATAAGCGTGCAGTTGCAGTCAGACGGGCACAAGCTCGAGGTCCGTGGGACGGCATTCCCGGCCGACGAACCTCGGCTGGTTGGTATAGACGAGTTCGATATCGACATGCCTCTAGAGGGTGATCTCATCATGACCATCCACCAGGATGTTCCAGGTGTGATAGGCAAGGTGGGCAACATCCTTGGCAACAACAACATCAACATAGCCAGGATGCGGGTTGGCAGGCGAAATCGGGGCGAGAGGGCCTTGATGCTGGTGGTGGTCGATGATTTCGTGGAGAAGGAACTTCTGGATGAACTGGTCAGAGAGGCAGGACTGCAAGAGGCACGCTATATTCGCCTTAGTGAGATGAGACCGAAGGAGTACATGCAGTTATAGGCCTCGTAGGATGTATTATTCCCGATTCGATTGGTGATTCGATGAAGATACTCTCTATCGTTGGCGCAAGACCCCAATTCATTAAGCTCGCTCCGCTTCACCCAGAGGTTTCCAGGCGACACGAGCATATTATCGTGCACACTGGGCAGCACTATGATTATGAGATGAGCCAGGTGTTCTTCGAAGAGTTGAGTATACCTGATCCGAATTACAACCTCGGGATCGGCTCGGGAACTCACGCCGAACAGACTGGGGCCATCATGCTTGCCTGTGAGAGGACTCTCTTGATTGAAGAACCAGACGTCGTTTTGGTCTACGGGGACACGAATTCCACCCTCGCCGCGGGGCTTGCCGCGGCTAAGCTGAACATACCGATCGCACATGTAGAGGCAGGTCTTCGTTCTTTCAACCGAAAGATGCCGGAGGAGATAAACAGGATACTGACCGATCATCTTTCCACAGCATTTCTCTGCCCCTCACAAGCTTCGGTCGAGAACTTGAGAAAGGAAGGTAAGGAGGAGCATGTGCACCTTGTAGGCGATACAATGGTCCAGACCCTTCTTATGATAGAGCCCAAGCTGACGACAGAAATCCTAACAAGGAATGAGCTCAAGAGTGGACAATTCGTACTCTGCACGGTCCATCGGCAGGATAATGCCGATTCGATCGAGAATATGGAGTCGATAATCGGAGCGATGATTGATTCCGATGAGAGCATCGTGTTTCCTATTCACCCACGCACCAAGAAGAACCTCGATCGGTGGAAAATGCTGCCCTCTATTCAAAAGGCGGAAAATATAGTTCTATTGCCACCACAAGGGTTTCTCTCCTTCATCTCTCTTGAAAAGCATGCAAAGGCCATTATGACCGATTCGGGCGGCGTTCAGAAGGAAGCGTTCTTCTTCCGTGTTCCCTGCATCACTATGAGGTGCGAAACCGAGTGGGTAGAGACCGTAGATCATGGATGGAATGTCCTGGTAGGTTCCGATCGCAAGTCCATATTGGATGCACTTGAGAATCTTGGACCAGGAGATCCCAATCCTACCTCATACGGTGATGTCCATGTGGCGACTAGGATCGTTGAAGCTCTTGAGGATCTCTAGGCCAATTTATCTTCCACGCTCTTTATCTTCTGGGTCATTGCGTCCTTCCTGCCCTTCCGGTCGTCGATCTTGATGGTGGTAATGACCCTGTCAGACATCCCCAAGACCTTGGTGTGGCATTTCATTACTACCTCCATGACCTCGTCCATTTCACCCTCAAGTATCGTGGCCATGGGAGTGAGCAGATACCTTACACCACTCTCTCTCACTATCTTCATGCATTCCGCCACGTATTCACTCACGCTCTCGCCCTTCCCCAAGGGAACTACGCTAAACTCTACCAGCATCTTCTCACACCTAGTAAATCGGACCTGAACGGATTAGATTCTTTCGGGTTACATTACTTAGCTAATGTACTATGAAATTAGGAGAATTAGAGTGATTGCCAGATGAGGAAATTCGCACAATGTTTATATATAAGGGTTTTTAATGATTCCTTTATTCGGTTTAAAAGGGCGACGTATTGAACCGGGGGAATTGTGTTATGAGATTTGATGGAAATGGAAGGTCCACATTGACGGTCGATCATCTCACTCACGCTATTCGAAAGAGTATTGACAGCAATGGAATGCCCGAGGATCAGGCAAGGGCAATGGCGCAGCACGTGATGAATTTCTTTGGATATAGCGAGAGGATAATTGATAACATACTTGAGCCCGAGGACCGCGATGCATTCTACATGCTCGAGGACACCGGGATCCTCACCACCGAGCGGGAGGAGACCACACTCTACGACGGAAGGGAATGGAGGATCCACTACTGGCTTTTCAGAAAGTCGAGGATAGAGGAACTCATCACGGAGAACGGACATTCCGCCTTTGTGGATGATGGTGGAGACTCGATCTACGACGAGATACCAGAAGAGATCTGGCAGAGGGTCTAGTCGAGCATAGAGACCTGACAGATAGGGAAGGCATTATTTTCGGTCACCCGTCCGAAATCATTTTCTCATCTACTATAGGGTATTGACGAGATGTCCTTCTTCCCGTACACCCCAAGGAAGTATCAGTCCGAACTCGTCGATCTAATATCTAGAACAGTGAAGACCAGGACCCATCTGGTTCTCGAGAGCGGAACTGGAACAGGCAAGACGGTTTGTGCCATCTCGGGTGTCCTGGAATCACTAGACGAGGGAGAGAAGCTGCTTTACCTGACCAGGACAAACTCTCAGCAGAGGCAGGTTATGCTGGAACTGAGGAAGATCGCTGAGAAGAATACCGTCTTTGGAATGGGCATCCAGGGTAGAAGGGGTACTTGCCCACTGGTGAGAAGCGATCCCTCGCTCCATGGCGGAACTCCAGACGAGCTCTCCAGGCTCTGTGCGGAGAAGAAGAGGAGGTCACTTTCCGGCAAGGAGGGGGGATGCCATTTCTACCGGCAAATGCTGGACACGGGATCCGAGACGATTGAGAACTACTGCAGGAGGGAACTGCCCACCGTAGAGGAGTTCGTTGACCACTGCGATCTCAAGGGGGTCTGTCCCTACGAGCTCATGAAGGAGCTGGCCTCCGACGCCGTGGTCGTTACAGCCCCCTATGCCTACTTCTTCGTCCCCTTCATAAGATACGCTCTGATGGAGTGGATGAACCTGGATGCCGGGAAGCTAGTGGTCGTGGTGGACGAGGCTCACAATCTTCCCGACTATGCCCGCGATACCCGATCCTTCACCCTGACCGAGAGATCACTGGAGCTAGTGGATAGGGAGCTTGTCGACTATGGCGATCCAGAGCTCATAAATGGGGTGAGCGCGATGGACATGATCTCACTCATCAGGGAGGAGATGGGCATTGCCCTGGTCGATTTTCTTATCGAGGAGGATGGCCTGCTTCCACCATTCTTCTTGGAGGAGGGTCTTATGGGCGGTTTTTCTGTCACCTCCAAGAAGCTGGAGTCGGCGGCCAAAGCTCTCAAGGTGTACGGTGAGGCGATCAGGGAGGGCAAGAGGGAAGATGGTCGCCTTCCCCGCTCATACGTTCATGCCCTTGGCTCGTTTCTCGAGTTCTGGATGAAGATGGACGAGGAGAGCTTCGTCAAACTTGTGCTAGGAGGAGACAATCCCGGTTTCCAGGGATATTGCATGGACCCGTCTCTGGCCTGCGCACCCCTGTTGGATTGCAAAGCTACAATACACATGTCCGGCACCTTGGAACCGTTGGAGGAGTACAGAGATTCCGTAGGACTCCCTCGAAACGGCATACTCAGGGTATTTCCCTCCCCCTTTCCGGAGGAGAACAGGGAGATACTCTTCCTTGAGGATGTTACCACCCGGTACGAGGAACTCTCCAGGGGTGATGAGATGTTCAAGAGGCTTGAGGACTACGTGGTCCTGCTCTGCAACACGTTGGACAGGAATACAGTGGTGTTCTTTCCTTCATTCTCTCTGATGGAGCGCTTCGTCAACGATGGAGTCACGCGAAGGATCAGACGAAGGGTCCACATGGAAGAGAGGGGGATGTCCCAGGCAGACCTCATGGATACAGTGATGGAGTTCAGGAATTCGCGGGAGGAAGGGGGGGTACTGTTCGCGGTCATGGGGGGAAGGATCAGCGAGGGTCTTGACTTCCCCGATAAGGACCTTGAGGCAGCTCTTGTCGTTGGCATTCCGTATCCCAAGCCCTCCGCGAGGCAGAGATCCCTACTCCACTACTACGAGCTGAAGTTTGGAAGGGGTTGGGACTACACGGTCAAGGCTCCCGCGACCAGGAAGGTGCTGCAAGCCATCGGAAGGCTCATCAGGACCGAGAATGACATTGGGGTGGCCGTGATACTCGATCGGAGGGCGGAGCAGTTCTCGACCTCTTTGAGGATACGACTCTCCGATTCCATTGTACGCGATGTTCACGAGTTCTTCGAGCGAAGAGAATCTCGCGATATGCTTGATAATCCGAAAAGAACTTAACAATTCAACTGAATCATCCGGCGATGGAGGAAGTCCTGGTCGCATTGAGCGGGATATGGCTGATGCTGCCCGCCCTACTGCCAAACTCAGCTGCGGTCATCTTCGGAGGCGGAACACCGGTGGACTTCGGAAAATCATGGGGCGGCAAGCGTATACTGGGCGACGGAAAGACATGGTGTGGCCTCATCGGGGGCTGCTCTGCGGGTGTGGCCTTGGGACTGGTGTGTATGATGGTCGCCTTCCCCTTCGACAGCGAGACGCTTTGGGGGTTCGGATCCTATCCCGAGGCTCTCGGCGTGATCTTCGTCCTATCGCTCGGCTCGTTGCTCGGGGATATGGGCGGATCCCTCCTCAAGAGAAGGCTCGGTGTCGAGAGAGGAGCCAAGATGCCCGTTCTGGACCAATATGATTTCCTCATCGGCTCCATCATACTGCTGCTCATATTCTACCCTGACTGGTTTATCGGGAACTACTGGGATGGAAACCGGTGGATAGCCTTGATAACGCTGCTGGTGGCGGTCCCACTGTTACACCGAGGTGTTAATATAATCGGTTACAAAATGGGGAAGAAGGACGTTCCATGGTGATAACATGACTCAAGATCTTAAGGAATCCCTCAAGGAGTGTGGCGCCCTGATGTACGGTACCTTCACGCTCTCGTCCGGGGAGAAGAGTACTTATTACATCGATATCAAGAAAGCAAGCACCGACCCCAAGGTCCTGGGGGAGATAGCCGCTGGGCTTGCATCGCTCATCGAGGAAAAGGACCTTCACTGCGATCGCCTGGCCGGAGTCGTTCTGGGGTCGATACCCATTGCAGTTGCGCTTTCATTGGAGACTGGTATCCCTTACGTGATGGTCAGGAAGGAGAGGAAGGATCACGGGACGGCAAAGACCATAGAGGGCACTCTCAATAGTGGGGAGAAGGTCATCGTCGTGGAGGATGTGGTGACCTCCGCCCTCTCGGCTTCTGAAGCGGTGAAGACCCTTAGGGAACAAGGGGCTCTGGTCCAGGATGTCATAGCGGTGGTGGACAGGCAAAGCGGTGGAAAGGAGCGCCTGGAAGATATGGGCCTCAGCTTTCATCCGCTGCTCACTGCAGACCAGTTGCTGGAGGAGTGACTTGGATCTCGACCTTGAGTGCAGAAGGTGTCCACTTTCTGAGTGGAGGACCAAGGTCGTTGCTCCCGATGGGGATGTCAGATCACCGGTCTGCTTCGTGGGTGAGGCTCCCGGAAAGAACGAGGATGCGGAGGGAAGACCCTTTGTCGGACGGGCAGGTAAGATGCTCGATCGACTTCTGGAAGATGAGGGACTGCCACGAAATCTCATAATGATCACCAATACCGTGAAATGCAGGCCGCCCAACAACAGAGTGCCCACCAGGGAGGAGAGGGAGGCATGCTCCCCCTATTTGCAGCAAGAGCTCAGGGGAAGGAAGCTTATCGTGGGTCTCGGTAGAACCGCGTGCGGCAACCTCATGGGAAAAGATGTCAGACTCATGGATGAAGCCAATGTGGTCACAAAGGTGATGATCGGAGGGGAACAGGTAGAATTCCTGCCCACATATCATCCAGCCGCCTGCTTATTCAACCTACGGGCAAGGGAAGGTCTTAGGGAAGCGATACGATTGGTCAGGGATCACTATATCTGATCAGGAGAATTTCTTCTTCCACAAGAAGGCGAAATTCTTCCTCCCGTCCTTCCAAGATGAAAGTTTCACCTCTCCCTTTCTCTTGCGGTAGGTGATTGGGATCTCTCTTGCCTTTACCTTCCTGAAAGCCTCTATCTTGATCTCCTCTGAAAGAGGCATGCCGTCGTCTGTGAGATCGAATTTCTCAAGAGAACTCTTTCGAAACACCCACATCCCGCTCTGAGAGTCTTTGATTCCCATGCCGAAAAGAAGGTTGAGCGTGAAGGTCAGCATGTTGTTCCCGAATCGGTGGGACGAGCTCATCGCCCCTTCTTCGGGTCGGGCAAATCGGTTGGTAGTGATGAAATCCAAGTTCTCAGATAGGAGCGTTCTAGCGAGAGCAGGTATATCCTCAGCGGGGTAGGTGCAGTCAGCGTCCAGCGTGGCTATTATCTCGCCATCGGCGCTCTCGAACCCTGTCTTGTAGGCCCGGCCGTAGCCTCGCCTGGGCTCGTCGATGATCCTCGCTCCCTTGGACCCAGCGATTTCCCTGGTCCGATCCTTGGAATTGGTATCGACGATCATCATCTCGAAGTCGAATTCACTTGGC
>JAAEEP010000031.1 GCA_013415695.1 Methanomassiliicoccales archaeon
GATGACATGAGGCAATGGTTCGCCGGCAACTTCGAGCTTTCTTTCGATTTTCTGAGGAACTCCACCAATCATCTCTCGGATGCAGTGGGGATTCTCGGCGATCACGGGATAGACTTGGAATTCATCATCGATTCGTTTCCTAACAAGGACCTGGCCATGTCCTCCCTCATGGGCGAGATGATGCCCACCGTTCTCGAATCCATGGATGATGGTGAGACCCACCCGCTGATCGTGGCCATCGAGAACTCGATAGTTCCCTTCGAGGTGGGAGAGCTTGCCACCAGCTCATGCATACTGGGTAGTAGATGCGAGGTCGACATGAGCGAGAGGCAACTGGTGGAGGCCAAGACCCTGAAGACCTTCTCGTACAACTCCGATTCGGGAGGGTTCCTGCCCATCGAGGAGTTCCTCATGGACATAAGGGATTGGGGCTTGAGTGAGGATGCCCTTGACGACCTTGCTACCTACCTGCTGGTCTGGAACAACGGCGAGACAGTGATCACCTCTGTGGATGGTTTGGACATGGACTTCCCGACTGCCCCGGATCTGGAGGACCTCCCGCCCGATTGGCTTCAGCTCTCTATGGACTCCACGCTCATTTCGGTCCAGATATTCATGGAGAGCATTCAGTTCCTCAACGGTTGGGATTACGCCCAGTCGATGGTGAAGACCGGGAAATGGTCACTGCCAGACACCAAGCTGTTCGCTGAGATGAAGCTGTGGAAGAAGGGGATGAACGGGCTTCCAGACATGCCGGGCAGCGCGGGAAAGGCATGGAAGATCATCGACGGCATCGGAAAGGCACTCGACGCCATCGAGGCGGTCCTGATAATCGTGGGATTTGGTTACTCCCTTTATCAGATCCTGAGCAGTGACATGGATCACTCCTCCCCAGAGTTCAACGTGGCCATCGCAACCACGGTGCTTACCGCCGTCTACGCCTTGACGGTGCTTGCCATAGGCATGATACCCGTCGTGGGATGGATAATCGCCCTGGTGATAGCGGGACTGGATTTCTTCACATGGCTTTTCGGCTGGCTGACGGGATGGGGCGGTTCGCTCTCCCAATGGTTCATAGAGTGGATAATCAGCATTATACACAGCGTCACTAAACTGACCAACCTTGATCTGGACATAATCGACAACTTCGTCACCACCTACGATTACGATAACAATGGCCTGACCGCTGGGGACCGGATCGAGTACAAAGCCCTGGCGAGAGGTAGAGCATTCGATGCAAGCGAGAGTCCCTACACCTACTGGAGCGAGATTCATGACAGCTACATCAAGCCGACCTGCAGCATCGTCGCTCCACCAGGATCATACTCGTATGGCGCAACAATACCCACCACACAGGTTGGCAGTCCCGTTGACGGGCACAACTCCGATTACTCTGAGCGCTGGACGGACACCTACTACCAGATAGGGGCCTTCATAGAACCGGGGATCGGGATGAGCAACTTCCCGATCACCGTTAACCTAGATTACGATTACAAGATATGGTACCGTGAGAGGTGGTGGATTCTCTTCGTTCCGTACGATCAGAGGAAGACCTACACGGACTCGGACAGCTCTGAGATGTCCACATTCTACGTGGACGTCATGCCCAATACCCTGGATGAATTCGTAGATTGGAGGGAGATCACTCCTCTCGACAGGGACCATGACGGAGTGAATGACATCGATGAAACGATCACTGACATCTGGAAGTGGGACACCGATGGGGATCGATTGAACGACAAGTTCGAATTGGATATCGGCGCGGATCCCCTCAGATCGGATACTGACGGTGACGGCCTGGACGACAGTATCGAGGTCGTGCAAGGCACCAATACCACGATGGAGGACACCGATGGCGATGGCCTTTCGGACAGCCTGGAGCTGTCGGGCTGGATCGCATTCTTCAAGTACAACGGCACCGAGTTCCTGTGGCTGGCCCACTCCGATCCCCTTCGGAACGATTCCGATATGGACGGTGTGGGTGACCAGTTAGAATACTGGAGCAATCTCAATCCCATGTCCAAGGACACCAATGGTGATGGGATATTCGACGTGGCCAGGATCAGTATAACTTCGACCACCGAGTACGTCGATTATTGGGATGATCATGACTCATGGGTCATGCAGTTCCAGAATCCGATGGATGTGGCGGTGGACGACGACGATGGTTCAGTGTATGTCGTCGACCGGACCGGGAACCGTGTGGTCAAGCTGGATCAAAAGGGAAGGTATCTGACCATATTCGGAGGGTATGGATCAAAAGATGGACAGTTCGCCGACCCATACGATATCGCCGTCGACGGCGAAGGATTCGTTTACGTGGTGGATTCGGGAAATCGGAGGATCCAGAAGTTCGATTCAATGGGCAACTTCGTCCTTGCCTGGGGAAGTGCGGGTACCGGCATAGGACAGTTCATTGGACCCTGGGGCATAGCGGTGGATGCGGAGGGCTTCGTCTACGTGACAGACAAGGCCCTCGATCGGGTCCAGAAGTTCTATTCGAACGGGACGTTCGTGTCGATGTTCGGGGGCACTGGAACCGGAGATGGGCAGCTGAGCGGTCCCAAGGGGATCGTGGTGGATCCTGAAGGCCTTGTGTACGTGGCCGACTCGGCCAACTGCCGCATACATAAGTTCGATACGAACGGGAATTACTCCGGCAAATGGGACACACGCGGGACTGAAAGCAACCCGTTCGGCATCGCGATCGATTCAGAGGGATTCATCCTGACCACGATTTCCAGGTCGAACATGGTCCAGGTGTACAACTCCGAGGGTGAGTTAATCAGACAACTGGGAAGCGCAGGGTCGGGTGATGATCAGTTCAACATACCCATGGGGATAGACACCAGTGAAGATGGATCCATCTTCATAGCGGATTTCGGCAATGCACGCATCCAGGCGTTCAAAACCGATATGACGAGATACGAATTTACTCTCTCACTTGGCAGAGTTGGATCCAGTGCTGGATTGTTCTTCGGGTTGACGGGGTTCATCGCTATCGATGATGACATCGTGTACTTCGCGGATTCGAATGAAAATCGAATCAAGAAGTTCGACATCGACGGCACATACCTCGGAAGTTGGGGCTCATCTGGAACCGGAGATGGTCAATTCAGAAGAATGAATGGAATAGCCGTTGATACGGATGAGTTCGTGTACGTGGTGGATTCGGGCAACGGCCGAATACAGAAGTTCTATTCGAACGGGACGTTCGTCACCTCTTGGGGAATCCCTAGCATAATAGAGGGACAGCCCGGATTCTATTCCGGGGTGGCTGTAGATTCTGACGGCTTCGTTTATGTCACCGATTTGGGCTACGACCGCGTCCTGAAGTTCGACCCCAATGGAACTCTTGTTTCCACATGGGGCTCGTCAGGTTCCGGGCCTGGGAGGTTCAGCTCCCCAAATGACATTGTCGTCGACGCTGAGGGATTCTTGTATGTCACAGATGGGAATAACAACAGGGTGCAGAAGTTCGATTCCAATGGGAGCTTCATACTTGAATTCGGGGGCCTTGGTAGCGGGAATGGTCAGTTAAATTCACCAGTGGGGATTACCGTGGACGGAGAGGGGTCCATCTTCGTTACGGATATGGTGAATAATCGCATACAGAAGTTCGATTCGGAGGGTAACTACCTCACCAAAATGGTGGGGTTCGGATACGAACAGGGGGAGTTCCACAGCCCATTTTCCGTTGCCGTTAACTCCCTCGGGATCGTCTACGTGTTGGATCTGGATTTTGAGTCTTATGGCGATGCTACCATCGAGTGCTTCTTCCATAGTATAGATCCCATTTTCCGTGTCTCCAGTTTCGGCCGGGGCGTTGGGGAACTCCGTGGAGTCGTGATGGATCCATCTGGAAATATTGTGGTGGCTGACACCTACAAGCACCGCATTCAGGAGTACGACTCCAGCGGCACCTTCTTGGATCAGTGGGGCCAATACGGAAAGGATTTTGAACGGTTCCGCCTCCCCAGCGGGATGGTTGCCGGAGAGAACGGCGATTTCTACGTGGTCGAAACAGGCAACAACCGCATTCAGCGGTTCGATTCCAATTGGAATTTCATCAGCGGGTGGGGAACACCTGGCACCGGAGAGGGGGAGTTCACAGAGCCCAGGGGCATTGCCCTCGATTCCCAAGGGTTCGTCTACGTGGTGGATAGCGGCAATTACCGTGTCCAGAAGTTCACCTCCGATGGCACGTTCATCACCGAATGGGGAACACATGGCGCGGGCAACGGTGAATTCAATTCCCCCACCGACATAGCGATCGATTCGAACGGTTTCGTTTACGTCACGGACACGCTTAACAACCGCGTCCAGAAGTTCGATTCAGACGGCAATCTTGCATCCATCTTTGGAGGATTTGGAAGCGGGGATGGACAGTTCAACGGGCCGACAGGGATAGCGGTTGATACCCAGGGATTCACCTATGTGGTGGATGCGGGCAACGACCGGATTCAGAAGTTCTTCACCGGGGGAAGGTTCGAGATATTCATCGAGGATTGGTACGGCAACGATACCCAGAACGTCTGGTTGAGCGATCCTTCTGGCGTGGTGGTGGACGGGGATGGCTTCCTGTACGTGGTCGACGCCGGCAACTACCGGATACAGAAGTGGAGGTCGACCGCCGAGGTCATAATACTCTTCGACCCCGATCTGGTGGACACCGACGGGGACGGCCTGAAGGATGGGGAGGAGACCAAGGGATGGAGCGTGACCTTCACCAATGAGACCGGCATGCTCACCATTCACGTTTCCAGCGATCCTTTCATGAAGGATACGGACTCGGACGGCCTCAACGACTCCGAGGAGTTCGATCTCGGGACAAATCCCTCGGACCTTGACACCGACGGTGATGGGCTTTCGGATTACACCGAGGAGTGTGTTCCGCCCTTCACCGACCCGAGGCACTACGACACGGACGGCGATGGGGTAGATGATGGGAAGGAGAAGAACCAGCGCAGCAACCCCCACCTTCGCGACACCGACGGGGACGGCCTCACTGACAAGGAGGAGTTATTCCACGGTACGGATCCCAACAAAGCGGATACCGACGAGGACGGGCTGACTGACCTGGAGGAGATCCAGTTCGGCTCGGACCCGCTCGACCCGGATTCGGACGGGGACCTGATGTTCGACAACTACGAGAACAGCAGCGGCGCGGATCCCAACAACAACGACTCCGATGGTGATGGGTTAGGTGACGGCTATGAGATATTCTACGAAACCGATCCAAACAACAACGACTCCGACGGTGATGGTCTAGAGGACAAGGAGGAGATAGACAACTGGCTCGATCCGCTGAACAACGACACCGATGAGGACGGGTTACTTGATGGTGATGAGATCAACAACGGCACCGATCCGTTGAACAGGGACACCGACGGGGACGGTTTCCTCGACGGGGAGGACGAGGATTCCACGATCCAGTTCGCAGACAGCCTGGTGCTGGCCTATGATCCCTCCGAGAAGAATGTAGAGTTCGCCCTCAACCTGGGCAACTACACAAACGTTACCGTTGTGACCGTGGCCGAACTGCTCGTCAACCATACAAACGCCTCGCGCATAGTGCTTGTGGGCGAGCCAGAGGAAGGTGAGGTGTGGAGCCTCATCTGCCAGATACTGGAGGATTGCGGCGATGTCCTCGATGACATGAGGAACACGGAGCAGGGAAGAATGGCCGTGAGGAATGGATTGTGGAACGACACCCAGACGGTCGTGATGCTGGCCAACCCGCTGCCCATGGACCACATATCGGTGCTGGGAATACTCAGGGAGAAGACCGTATCTGTCTTCGAGAACTTCGTCATCGTGGAGTACTGCAAGAACCTGAGGACGCGCGGTCTCGATGGCACCTCGTACGATTTCTTCGCCATCGACGATATTGATGTGGTTAAGAAGACCGACACGATGGTCTCGGGGATCGCCGACGAGGAGGGTACCAGACCGAGGATAAACATCACCAAATACGACTCCTCCTCCTCACCTCATGTGCTCGACCAGACATCCGGACTCAAGGCCTGGGAGACGTCCCTCGGAAAGTACATCGAGGTGGACGTCGAGGATCTGGCCCGTCCGGGCATGGAGGTCTACGACAAGTTCCAGATACGGATCTACTACACCCTGGAGGAGCTCGACAGAACGGGGGACGGAGACCTGGACGATCTTGAGGACCTCAACGAGAGCACTCTGGCCCTGTACAAGTACGATGAAATCAAGGGATCCTGGGTGAAGATCGATCCCTCGCTGAGCTGGGTGTTCGAGGTCGGGGTGAACACCACCAACGTCGACCTCTACGGCAATAGCTACGAGGGCTTCGTGTGGGCGACGGTTTCCGAGCTGTCCTTATTCGGAATTGGAGGTTCCATGTCCTTCCTGCATGTGGAAATCGACATCCAGCCTGGGAACAAGTGGAACACAGTCAACCTCATAAGCAACGGATTGATACGCGTAGCCGTTCTAGGATCCGAAGACCTGGATGTCCGCTGGATAGACATCGATACCGTGAACATCGGGGGAGTGAGTCCGGTCATCCTGAGGAACGGGGAGGTGAAGCACACCTTCATGGATGTGAACAATGATGGCCACGAGGACCTGGAGGTGTTCTTCAGGGTCTCAGACCTGGGGAATGCAAGAGTGCTTACCCCGAACAGCCACTCCCTCACGCTCGAGGGGGCCCTGGATGGAGCGCATGGCAACATCCCGTTCATGGGAAGCGATTTCATAATACTCATCATCTGGTTCGACCATGGGTGGAAGGATACTGGCTGCACATCGATGGACGCTCTCCAGCTTCAGCCCTCAATGGTCGTGCGCTCACCTTGAGATCTCCGCCCAGGAATCATCTTTGTGACCGTCGGAAAGAACGGACCCGCTCTTTGACCCCCTCTTTCTCGAGAGGAGCCAGGAACTCCTGCCGACCGCTTCCGATATCCTGTCTAGAATGCCTGAAGGATCTGAGTCCTCCATCCTGATCTGGGAATGTCCTCTAGCCTGACCCTCGACCTTGGGGCGCATCGCCCTGCTCTCTACATCGGCCCATGAGATCATTTCATCGCCGAAGGATACTATGCCGAACTCATTGGTAGACTTTCTACCGGCGTGCGCAGGTTATGATTCGAGAACGAGCGGTTTCACGAAGATCATCTGGCCAACGGCCGAACCGGCCTGCGCCGGTGTAAAAGCTTAATGCCGCTCTGCGAATATTATCATCATGAGCATTTGCGAGGCCAATCTCGAGATCTCCATGAAATCGCACTTGTGCGACATCACCGATCGCTATCCCGAATCCAAGGTGATGGTCTGGTGCAACGCGAACATCCACATGTACGAGCTCCACTCGGAAAGCGTCGATGATCTTGACAGACTGGAGGAGGAAAGCGAGTTCTTCAGGGACAAGAGCGTCATGTTCAAGCGGTCCGGGATGATGCGCCTGCTGAGCTCCGAGTGCGACTGCGACCCGGTGAACATCTCCACCATTCTTCAGGATGAGAACTGCTGGTATGTCCAACCGCTCATCTTCCAGGGCGGAAAGGGGCACTATCGCGTGATCTGCCAGGATCGGGATGGGATCCGGAGGGCGGTCAATCGCATGAAGAACTGGGGGTTCGGTGTGAACCTGGTATCGCTCAAGGACTTCAACTTCGTCTCGTTCGCCACCGAGGTGTTCCTGTCCTCATCGAGCATATTCTCCGGCATAACCGAGAAGCAGCTCAGCGCGCTCACCGAGGCCTTCTCACTTGGATACTTCGATGAACCGAAGCAGGTCGACATGGATTTTCTCGCTAATCGAGCTGGAGTCTCTAGATCTACATACTCTGAGCATCTGAGAAAGGCGGAATCCAAGATCATTTCCAACCTTGCACCGCTTATCAAGATGGTAATGGACAGCAGGAAGGTCTACGGAAATATCTAGTGATCCTAGAGATCGGGCCCTATGAATCGAGCAGTTCGCTGACGAGTCCGACGATTCTCGCCGACGCCTTTCCGTCGCCATACGGATTGATCCATTTCCTCTCGCGGGAGATCATCTGATCCACCGCCCCCACCATCCTTGCGGGATCGACACCGGCAAGAATGTTCGATCCCGCTTTCACCGTCTCCGGTCTCTCTGTATTGTCCCTGAGGGTGACGCACGGAGTCCCTAGGACGCAGGTCTCCTCCTGGACGCCACCCGAATCAGTGAGGACCAACCTTGCATTCGCTTCGAGTTGAAGAAAATCGAGGTAACCCACGGGCTCGATTATCTGAATGTTCTCGACCTCGATGTCGAAGGCCTTGAGCATCTTTCTCGTCCTCGGATGAGCTGGAAAGATCATGGGTATGCCCTCCTTCTCGCTGATCTTCTCAAGCCCCAGAATCATACCGGAGAGGCGATCACTGTAATCCACATTCTCCTGCCTGTGAGCCGTGACCAGGAAGTAGTTGCTCGGCTCGATGCCCAGGTCCCTCAGTGGATGGCTCTTCGTCTTGGATATCTCCATGTTCTGGAACGCTGCGTCGACCACTGTGTTCCCGGTGACGAATACTCCATTGATGATGCCCTCACGAGCGAGGTTCTCCCTGGATTGCTCAGTGGGAGCGTAAAGCTGAGTGGATATGTGGTCTGCAAGAACGCGATTGATCTCTTCCGGCATGGTTCGGTCGTACGATCTAAGACCGGCTTCCACATGACCTACTGGAATATCGAGCTTGGATGCTGCAAGAGCTCCAGCCAACACTGTATTGGTGTCTCCCTGCACCAGCACAACTTCCGAATGATTGTCGATGAGTGCCCTTTCGATCTTAGGGAGCATCCTGCCGGTCTGATTCGCCTGAGTGCCCGATCCAACATCGAGATTGATATCAGGTAAAGGTAACTCCAGCTCCTCGAAGAAGATCCGATCCATCTCGTATGAGTAATGCTGGCCCGTATGGATGGTTTGATATTCCAATCCCCTCTCTTCCAGCTCACGGATGATAGGAGACATCTTGATTATCTCGGGACGGGTTCCAAGTACGACAGATATCATTTCTATTCTCCTGAAATTTCAAGATAGGGCTCTAATGGACCGCTCCTTTTTTCAAATAATAACTCGAATGTTTAAGAAAGGATGTATGTTCAATTGGATATTCGAAATGATTGAAAACACCTCACTTGAACCGCACCGACAGTAAGGTCACTTCACTCAGATTTGTCCGGGCGATGGCAGAGCAACAAACCGATGTTCCTTGGAAGAACGGGATAGAGCTCCGATAGACCTGATTCCTCAACCTTCATCCTGAGCGGCCTAGGAAGGTCCTCTATCTTGGTCACCCTCATTAGAATTTCAATTTCCTCGCCGGAGAAGGTTGCGCCCTCGATGATATTTCTCCTGACCTCCTTGTTCGCGGGACACACCTCCTGGCATCTCAAGCATCCGATCAGGCAGTTGTGCCAAGAACCCTCCAACCACTCTGGGATATCCGACTCCCACTCGTTGAAATAGGTTAGGCATCTTTCAGCTCGAAGAAGGAACCTCGAGCTGTCTATAGCTCCAGTGGGGCAGTTGTCGAGACAGAGATCGCATCTTTCGCACCTGTCCATCTTCCTCTTCTCGTGCCATTCGTGATCTTCGACGGGAAGGTCCGAAGCGTAGATCATGAGCCGGATAAAGCTACCCGCATCCTCCACATATGTTATGTTATTGCGACCATACCTGGCCAAACCACTCCTGACAGCAAGCAGTTTCGCGGGAATACTCAGAAACTCGAACTTGAAACCGCTTGCTCCCAGCGACCTTTCCAGAATGGAATCGATCCTGTCCTTCACACGAAAGAAATCCATGTAGGCAGAAGGAACGATCGCTTCGATCTCCCTATCATCGTAATTGAAACGAAATCGGACCTTCCAAGTCGGGACGCTCAATATCAACAGTGACCTCGGATCATGAAAGCTGTTCTCGATATCGAAATCATAGTATCTTCTGATGTACTCGAGAATTCCCGGGTCTGTTAATCCATCAAGGGTCTGGTTGATCTCGTCCCTTATCTCATTCCAACGGGAGATGGGGATTATCCTCAACTGTATCCCCTCGCTCTGTAATTCTCGTTTGAGGTGGGTAGCGACATTCAATTCGTTCAAGTTCGGACTCCCCGGTTACGATTAGTCCTTGAGAATTATTAATCCTTCTCCCTCCCCAGGGTGGCTAGATCCATGATTGTCTCATGAACTAAGGATCAGAATTCTAAGAACAAGTGACAGCTATGAATTCTGAATGCGAATCAATGTAGGGGAAATAAAATGATATATGATATCCGGCCTAGTGATGAACGGTAATTCCTTGCTGGTGAACTTCCTCTGCTTCCTTTCCAACGCGAACAGCAACCTGAAGTGGATCAAGCTCGACCTAGGGTTCAGGATCGAATCACCTCCTTTGGTGAAGGCGATGGGACTCGTGGACCTCATCGAGCGGAATGTTCCCCTGTGGCAGGCGATCTGATAGACGATCAAGGAAATGCGACCATAGTCTTGAACCAGCTGGAGGCCGATCTGAAATTCGACGAGGACGGCCGCTTGCTACGCATTCCCAACGAGATAATTGAGTTCCAGAAGGAGATCGAGAACGGCTATCTATCGAATCAGCTGGCCAAGATCAGGCTGTTCAAGGAAGGGAATGTCGCCCCGATCGTGAGCTTCTACTATGCCATGGGTGAAGAAGGGCCCAGCCTGATCACTGTCTGCGGACGGGTGGACGTTCCACCCATACCGACCAAGTTAAAATTGGAATTGTTAGAGGTGGATGAGCTACAGGCTCACATCGATGAGCTGGAACTGCCATTTGAATTCCCGTACCTCCAACTTGCCTATGAGCTATACGAGTACTCCTACGAGGTCGCCTCGCCAAAACTCTCATTCCTGATCCTGATGGATGGGTTGGAGGCGCTGTTCAGTCCTGCTACCACGGAGACCAGTTACTCCGTCTCGAGGAATGCCGCGGCACTTTTAGGCACTCCCGAGGAGGAATCCGAGCAGGTGTTCAAGAACATGATGGAACTCTATCGAAAAAGAAGCACCCTGATATACGGGCAACATGAGATCAAGAAGAAGTCGAAGAGGGTGGATGTTCACGACATCGTCTATCTCAGATCGCTCCTCAGAAGGGGGATAATCGGTGCCCACCGTCTTGGATTGGAGAAGGAGAAGCTCTTGAGCCTGCTGAACAAATCGAAACTATAGGGTTCGTCAGAAGTCCAATCGCAAGGGCCGAATAAAGGTTGTCACCCATTCAAATGAAGAATCAAGCCATCGTGTGTCTTTTCCGTAATGAATAAGAGAGAAAGAGACTATTGATAATCATGGTGGGGAAGGTTCAGATCTTGGTAGTTGTGGTTGCCGTTGTTGTGGTGGTGGGAGTCATGGCTTTCCTTTTCATCCCTCAGGGGGAGGGCGATGATGGATACTATGCCCCTTGGCCGATGTTCGGAGGCAACCCCCAGCACAACGGCAGAAGCCCATACCTTGCTGATAGTCCGCCTTTCGAGTTGGAATGGACGCTCGAGTTCGATGGTTTTTGCCATATAATGACCATGGGATGGGACAAGACACTCCTGGCAGTCAATCCCGATGGTTCAGTCAAATGGAATGCATCCCTTGCATGAGGAGCATCTCATTGGGGAATGTCGTTCACCCCCATCATAGGCAACGACGATACGATATACGTTCACAACGACGAGGATGCGATCGTTGCCGTGGGGTCAGAAGGCAATATCCTCTGGCAATTTCCGGTTGATGTGAACTGCTTCGCTTGCGCAATAGGACAGGATGGGACGATATACATCAGCGAGAATGGATTCGAGGGGCAATTCAGCTACATTCATGCGGTCAATCCGAATGGTGAACTGGATTGGACCTACAAGATCTTCGACGGCACGATGATTTCCTCCATCGTCACCTGCAATGATGGCACCATCCTGTTCAGCTGTTGGGACGGCATATACGCATTGAATCAGGATGGCAAGAAGAAATGGTCGTATGATGTCCAGGGGCTGGCCGGGTCCATCGTGATCGGAGAGGAGGGCACCTTATACTTCATGGTGTGGGACTTCGAGGCGGCGGCGACCACTATGTACGCAATATCATGAGAATCATGATCTCACCATCCAAGATATCTATGCGATACTGCATTCATCGCAGGTAGAAGGCGCTCATCTCCTAGCGATTACCGGGTTCTTCGCAACCATTATCAATTCCACAATTCGTATCTCATCGGGGGGATTTATTCTAGGGTCCTCGTGATGCCTTTTTACTCCAAGGTCCTACCTTGAAATCCTCAATGACTGGAGGGGAGATCATTTGAACAGAAAGGAGTGGGCAAAGTCATTGGCATGTTACTTCCTTGTGACACTGCTGACGGTCTCTTGCCTTTTGGTCCTTTTCACGGCCCCCGCGGCGGAATCCGCGGGTGTGCCTGGTGATGATATTGTGAATGATGAAGCAGCTCTGGCCTTGACACCAGCCGCTCCGTCCGAGCCGCTGAACGTGACCGCAGACAGGGGCGACGGATTTGTCTGGCTCTGGTGGGAGCACCCATCGTCCCAGGGGTCGGAGCTGATAAAGAGATACGCAATCTATCGTGGAGACACCTCTGGGGGGCAGGACCCCTCACCCATCGACCATGTAGGGGTGGGGGTAAACTTCTACGAGGACACTGACGTCACCAACGGTGACACCTACTACTACAAGATCACGGCGATCAGCGACTACGGAGAGGGTCCTGAGTCGGACGAAGTCTCGGCCACTCCAAGCGATACGGGAGATGTGCCCGGAGCACCCACCAATGTGGAGGTGACGAACCTTGTCTACTCGGCAGGGATCACCTTCTCCAAGCCCGCGGTTGAGGGTAGCACCACCGTCCGCAGCTACAGCCTGTACAAGGGGGAGACCCCCGAGACCATCGACTACATCTTCAGGATCGCCGAGGGTGACTGGAACACTTTCGAGTTCGAGGACTACGCCAATCCTGGCAACGATTACTACTACGCGTTGAAGGCGGAGAACAGCTACGGGAAGAGCGAGAACTCAACGCCGGTGATGGTCCATGTCGGAGGTACGGGAACAGTGCCCTCCGCGCCACAGAATCTCATCGCCACCCCG
>JAAEEP010000032.1 GCA_013415695.1 Methanomassiliicoccales archaeon
GCAGTTTCTGATGCTGTTTGCTTCAGTTGAGCTCCACATGCGTAGCAGGTCTCAGCTTCTGCATCTACTATGGTTCTGCAATCGGGACAGAAAGTCTCAGAATAGACCTTCTGCTGTAAAGGTCCTGGTTCAACCTCTGGTTCAACCTCTGGTTCAGGCTCTGGTTCCGGCGTGGGTTCTGGTTCTTCAACCTCTGGTTCAACCTCTGGTTCAGGCTCTGGTTCCGGCGTGGGTTCTGGTTCTTCAACCTCTGGTTCAACCTCTGGTTCAGGCTCGGTTTCAGGCTCGGACTGGGACTCGAGTTCTTCAGCCTCGATCGAATCCAATGAGATGCCGATCTCCTGAGCGCCTTTCTCAACCAGGGCTTCCTTCCTTACTAAGATACTATCACGAGCAGTTCTTCCCGATCGTTGAGTTGTTGCTCCCACTCAACGAAACGCTTCTGGTCCTCCATGACCAGAGCCTTGCTGTCGGCCAGCAACGCCTCCTGTTCGAGGAGAATATTCTCCTTGGCTAGGAGTTCCTCCCTCTTGGCGGTCATCTCCTCCAGTATCTTGGAGAGCTGCATCTCTTCATTCAGGAGTTTTTCCTCCATTCCAGAGATCTTCTCCATCACATCTTTGAGCTTTGTTTCATGCTGGGTTGTCGATTCGAAAAGAACTAGGACCTCTTCCTCCTTTCCAGTAATCTCCCGCTCTCTTTTCTCCAGGCTGTCTCTTCCAAGCCGCAACTCCTCTTCCCGCTGTCGAAGTTCGCTCTCGAGGTTGTCTAGCCTCTCCTCAGTCTCCTGGACCTTCAACTCTCGTGGCTTGAGCTCGGTCTCCCGGTCTTCAAGCTCCCTATCCTTGGCATCCAGCTGCTGAGTCCTCTCCTCAAGGGACTTCTCTTTTTGATTGAGGTTGCTCTCCCAAGAATCTAGCTCCTCTTTGCGACTGTTTATCTCTGCCTCTTGGGTCTTGATCTTATCCTTGAACTCTTCAATGATGTCCCATATGGGAACTTCGTTGTTCGACACAGAAACGCCTCCAAATCATCAACTGTAATCAAATAAGATATCGTGAATCCGCGTTCGTATTTCCAAGTTGGCATAAGTACTTTTCTTGAACATTTCCAGATACCACTTAGACGAGGGTCGGTCCCAGTATCGTCAGGTTGCTTTCCCCGACTTCTATGGTGTGCTTCTCCATGCTATGCTGGCAAGCCCTCATTTTTTCAACTCGCATGTAGCGGGCCAGTTTACCCCGCGTCCTGTCAAGGCCAAGCTCTATTATCCCGTCCACAAGGAAACCCTCGTTGCCAAGCAGATCTGAGGGATCTCCCTGGGATCTCTCCATTACAATGAATGTGATGAGGTTCATGTCCCTAAGCGCCTTGAAGAAGTAGAACATCTTCCTCCTCATCCCGTTAACACTGTCCATCAGAGAGTAGAGAGCGCCAAGGGAATCGAGGGTAAAGACGGTGAATTTATCCCCATTTTTCTTCTTGAAATAGGACAGCATCTGCTCGATGAACTGGGCATAGTCTGTGGGAGCATCCCCCTCGACGATGTCGTCTATCTCCCTCAGGTCAGTAAAATCAGAGATCTGCAGGTTGGGACTGAGCTTCATTCCAAGGCTCCTCATGTTCCGGAGATGACTTTCTGCGGTCTCCTCCAAGGTGACATAAAGACCCACTTCATCTTTATTCTCCAAATAAGAGGACATTACCGAGTAGCAGAAGCTGGTCTTCATCGATCCTGGCGGTCCGGTGACAAGAATGACCTTAGGAGGATCAATGTCGGTTCGGAAGATCTTTTCCATACCTTTGATTGAATTCTTGAGCATGACGTATCACCGTCGGGTGCATTTTCAACAGAATGCTGTTTAATAAAGCTTTTCAGCTAGGTTTTGAAAAATGCAAATTACCCGCCTTGATAGATAGTGAGGAGTTTGTCTGGCCCTTCACTGATCATTGTTCTCACTATTGGAATTGAAGAGCGAGGAATGATTTCTCGTATCGATGATCCCCGACTCCTCAATACCTTCATCCTCTTCTCGAGCCAGTCTAGCCACTGCGCATACTGTGTCATCTTCCTTGATGCGCATTATGGTGACTCCCATTGTGGCCCTTCCCGAGAGGCGGATCTGATCTACTGGAACTCGTATGATCATCCCCTGCTGACTGGTGACTATCAACTCGTCCCCTTCCGCTACCTCCTTGACTGCCACCACCATCCCGTTGCGCTCGGTGGTCTTAATGGTGATGACGCCCTTGCCTCCGCGTTTGGTCTTTCGGTAATCCTCCACTTTGGACAACTTGCCAAATCCATTCTCCGTGAGGGTCAAGAGGTTGGAATCAGGAGTCACGACAGCCATGGACACGACCTCGTCATCGCCGCCCAACCTGACCCCTCTGACCCCTCTGGCGGGTCGCCCCATTGGCCTTACGTCTGACTCCTGGAAACGAACCGCCTGTCCTTTCTTGGTGGCCAATACGATTTCCTTTTGGCCATCAGTCAGCTTTGTCTCAACAAGCTCATCCCCCTCGTCCAGGTTGAGGGCAATGATGCCAGTGCTGCGCACATGCGCGTAGGCGGAAAGGCGCGTTTTCTTGATGATGCCCTTGCGAGTTGAGAAGACCAGGAATCTGGAGTCGTCGAATTCGCTGACGGGTATGGTCTCGTTCACCACCTCCCCATCTTCCAGATTGGGAAGCAGATTCACGATGGGCTTTCCCTTGGCGTGCCGTCCTCCAATGGGTAACCTATAGGCCTTGAGCCAGTAGACCCGACCCAGGTTGGTGAAGAACATGAGGTAGTCATGGGTCGAGGTTACGAATAGATCGGTAAGGACATCCTCCTCCTTGGTCTGCATTCCAATGAGGCCTACGCCCCCCCTCCTCTGTCCCTTGTACGTGTCAAGCGGGACACGCTTGATGTAACCGTCCTGGGTAATGGTGACCACCATGTCCTCAACTGGTATGAGGTCCTCAAGATCCCATTCCAGAGCGTCCTCAACGATCACCGTTCTCCTCTCGTCGCCGTGCTGTTCCCTGATCTCCAAGAGCTCTTCCTTGATTATGGCCCTAACCCTTTCTGGAGAGGCTAGGATGTCCTCGAGATCAGCGATATGCTTCAGAAGCTCCTCGAACTCGAGACGCAAGGACTCGATCTCCAATCCTGTCAGCTTCTGCAATCTCATATCAAGTATGGCCTTTGCCTGCTCCTCGTCGAGCTCGAACCGCTCCATCAGCCGGTTCCTGGCCTCCTCAGCGTTCTCAGAGGAACGGATGATCTGGATGGTCTCATCGAGATTGTCCACCGCTATCATTAGGCCCTGGAGGATATGCTCGCGCTTTCTAGCCTGTTCCAGCTCGTAATTGGTTCTCCTAATCACGACCTCCTTCCTGAAGTCGATGAAGTACTGAATGGTCTCCTTCAGGGGGAGCACCTTTGGCTCGTTGTCGACAAGGGCGATGTTGATAACCCCGAAGGTCACCTCCATTTGGGTATGGGCAAATAGCTGGTTTAGGACCACGTCCGCCATGATGTCCTTCCTCAGCTCGATGACGATCCGCATACCTTCCCTGTCCGACTCGTCCCTGAGATCAGTGATCCCCTCGATCCTCTTGTCCTTGACCAATTCCGCGATGGTCTCGATCAGGTTGGCCTTGTTCACCTGGTAAGGTATCTCCGTGACAATGATCCGGTTCCTTCCCTCCAGCTCCTCGATGTCGGCCAAGGCTCTGACCTTGATCCGCCCCTTTCCGGTGGTGTACGCCTCTATTATTCCGTTGATGCCGTAAATGATTCCCCCCGTGGGGAAGTCTGGCCCCTTGATGAACTCCATCAGTTCCAAGATCTCCATTTCAGGATTGTCTATCAGGTGCACGATGGCGTCCACCGTCTCACGGAGGTTGTGAGGTGGGATGTTGGTGGCCATTCCAACGGCGATGCCGGAGGAGCCGTTTATAAGAAGATTTGGCAGCCGAGTTGGCAAGACCACCGGCTCCTGAAGGGAAGCGTCGAAGTTGTCGACGAAATCCACCGTGTTCTTCTCGATGTCAGCGAGCATGAACTCTGCTATCTTGGCGAGCCTTACCTCGGTATAACGCATGGCCGCTGCACCATCCCCGTCCACGCTGCCGAAGTTGCCCTGACCGTCCACGAGAGGATAGCGGAGTGAAAAGTCCTGTGCCATTCTGACCAAGGCGTCGTAGGCAGCTATGTCGCCGTGTGGATGGAATTTACCGATGACCTCGCCTACGATCCTGGCGCTCTTCTTGGGAGGCTTATTGAAAGTATTGCCAAGCTCGTGCATGGCGAATAGGATCTTGCGATGAACTGGCTTTAGGCCATCCCTAACGTCGGGGAGTGCTCTCCCAACGATCACGCTCATCGCGTAATCGATGTACGATTTCTGCATCTCGTCCTCTATTGGACGGTGAATGATCTTGCCTATGCTGTCCTCCATAAGACCACCTAGATATCCAGGTTCTCCACTTCCTTGGCGTGCTCGATGATGAAATCCTTCCTGGGCTGGACCTGATCGCCCATGAGGGTCGTGAAAAGCTCATCCGCCCTGACCGCATCTTCAATCGTCACCTTCTTGAGGATCCTGTTCTCGGGATCCATGGTGGTCTCCCAGAGTTGAGTGGGGTTCATCTCACCCAGACCTTTGTACCTCTGAATGGACGCTCCCCTTCCCAGCTCGTCAACTGCTTCGATTCTCTCCCTTTCGGAGTATACATAGAGTTCCTTTTTCCCGCGGTAGACCCTGTAGAGAGGAGGCTGGGCGATGTAAACGTAACCGTTCTCGATAACCGGCCTCATGTATCTGAAGAGCAGGGTGAGCAACAAGGTGCGAATGTGGGCACCGTCCACATCGGCATCCGTCATTATTACTATCCGGTGGTACCTCAACTTGGAGATATCGAACTCCTCCCCGATGCTGGTACCCAGGGCGGTTATCAGGTTCCGTATCTCCGTGTTCTTCAGGATCTTGTCCATCCTGGCCTTCTCCACATTGAGTATCTTGCCCCTTAGGGGCAGGATTGCCTGGAAGTTGCGGTTTCTTCCCTGTTTGCCGCTTCCACCTGCCGAATCGCCCTCAACAATGAATAGCTCTGATTTCGCCGGGTCCTTCTCGGTGCAGTCGGCCAGCTTTCCTGGAAGCGATGTAGATTCTAGGAAGCTCTTGCGCCTGGTCAGTTCCCTGGCCTTCCTGGCTGCCTCCCTGGCCTGCCTTGCGAGGAGTGCCTTGCCAATCGAGACCTCCGCCACCTTGGGGTTCTCCTCCAGGAATTGGAAGAGCTTCTCGTTCATGATGGATTCGACCGCCCCCCTTGCCTCGCTGTTTCCCAATTTGGTCTTGGTCTGACCCTCGAATTGAGGTTCGGGCAGTTTGACGCTCAGGATAGCGGTAAGCCCCTCTCTGACGTCCTCTCCGCCCAGGCTCTCCCCGTTGTTCTTGATCAGGTTGTATGCCCTCGCGTAATCGTTCATGGTGCGGGTGAGTGAGGCTCTGAAACCCACAATATGGGTCCCTCCCTCAATGGTGTTGATGTTGTTGACGAATGAGTGTATGTTCTCAGTGTAAGAATCCGTGTACTGGAGCGCCGCCTCCACCAGAATGTCATCCTTGTCTCCAGTGATGTAGATGGGGTTCTCATGAAGAACGGTCTTGTTCTTGTTGATGTGCTTGACGAACTCGATTATTCCTCCCTCGTAATGGAAGCGCTCGTACCTCCCGGTCTTCAGGTCTTTGAATATGATTCTGGCCTCTTTGTTCAAGAAAGCAAGGTCCCTTAGACGGTGGGAGAGCACATCGTCATCGAAATCGGTCTCCTCAAAGATCTCGGGGTCGGGCATGAAGGTTATAATGGTTCCTGTCTCACTCGTTTCCCCAACGACCTCGACCGGTCCTTCGGGGATGCCCCTGAAATAGCGCTGTTTATAGATCTTACCCTCTCTCCTGACTTCGGCCTCCAACCATACTGAAAGACCGGTGACCACCGATAGACCTACGCCGTGGAGACCCCCTGAAACCTTGTAGCTCTTCCTGTCAAATTTTCCGCCAGCATGCAGCGTGGTCATGACCAATTCTAATGCGGATTTGCCGAACTTCTCGTGAATTCCTGTGGGAATCCCGCGACCGTTGTCCGAACAGGTGGCGCTGCCATCTGCATTGATCACCACCTTGATCTGGTCACAGAAGCCCCCCACAACCTCATCTATACTGTTATCAACCACCTCGTAAACGAGATGGTGGAGCCCTCGAGCATCCGTACTTCCAATATACATTCCTGGACGCTTGCGCACGGCCTGCAGGCCCTCTAGCACTTGAATATCCTCTGCTCCATAACTCGAATCTTCCATGAACACGCCCTCTAATCACCAAAGATTGGAAACAAGGTTCCTCTAATTCTTATCAACAGCAAATGAAGTTACTGCTCCCATCCATCCTTATTTCAACCTAATGGTATACTAGTATTAATATCCTTCGAGAACATCTGGGTATTTAAATAAATGAACCCTTTTTCAGGCCTTTTCCCGGGCCTTTTCGCCTTATTCGAAAAGGGTGTAGGGGCCAGGCACAAATGCTTATAATGTTTGATGAATTTGGCTAGATTGATGACCTTGATGAAAGAGGCCCGCTGGGGGGTTACTGAGCGAATTCGCAGGGCTGCCGAGGCCGAGGGATTGGACCCCGAGTACCTGAGAAGGCAGGTGGCGAGCGGTCGCGTTGTGATACCAGGGAATCCCATCCACTCACCACGACCGGTGGGAATCGGAGAGGGGATGTTGGTCAAGGTCAACGTCAACATAGGCACCTCGAGGGACGTCCCCTCCCTCGATAATGAGATCGATAAGGCGAGGGTGGCCCTGAGATACGGCACAGATACCTTAATGGATCTGAGCACTGGGGGGGACATTGACGCCATAAGGAGGGCCATTCTCAAAGAGGTTGATGTGCCATTGGGAACCGTCCCCATCTATCAGACTGGGCTCAAGGCTGCCCGGCGGAGCGCTGTCGTCGACATGGACGAGGACGATATGTTCAATGGGATAGAGCTGCACGCAAAGGACGGTGTGGACTTCATGACCGTCCATTGTGGGATCACAAAGGAGAGCGTGGAATGGCTCAAGCGCTCCAAGAGGATCACGGACGTGGTCTCCAGGGGTGGGGCTTTTCTAACTGCCTGGATAATCCACAATGAGCGGGAGAACCCGCTTTACGAGAATTTCGATTACCTACTGGAAATGGCCCAGGAGTACGATTTCACTCTCTCTCTGGGTGATGGACTCAGACCTGGCTGCATTCAGGATGCCACCGACGGACCGCAGATACAGGAGCTCATCATCCTTGGCGATCTGGTAAGGAGGGCGAGGGAGAATGACGTTCAGGTGATGGTCGAAGGACCGGGACACGTTCCGATGGACCAGATAGCCGCCAACGTCAGGGTGGAAAAGACCATCTGTGACGGCGCCCCGTTCTATGTTCTTGGTCCTTTGGTGACAGACATTGCCCCTGGATACGATCACATCGTCGGAGCGATCGGTGGAGCGTTGGCCGCTTACAACGGGGCTGACTTCCTGTGCTATGTCACTCCCTCGGAACACCTTTCTCTTCCCACATCCGAGGATGTCAAGGAAGGTTTGATAGCCAGCAAGATAGCGGCTCACGTCGCAGACCTTTCCAGGGGAAAGGGAATGGACAGGGATTTGGCGATGTCCAAGGCGAGGAAGGCCCTTGATTGGGAGAGCATGTATAGGGAAGCGGTCGATCCAGACAAGGCTAGGGCTTACAGGGCTAGGGGTAGCACCGCCGAGGAGGAGGGATGTTCCATGTGCGGTGACGTCTGCGCCATTAGGATTCTGAAGGATTACCTGAAAAGATACAGTTGAGTGATCCAGATAGAAGAAATGGAGCCACTGGAGGGGTTCGAACCCTCGACCTGCGGTTTACGAAACCGCCGCTCCTTAACGACCCCTTTGGGGGGTTACCGCTGAGCTACAGTGGCCTGGGGAGACTGAACTGACACTACTCATTTATATTTTTCTTCAGTCGGAAAAACCACTTGCACGGGTTGAGAAAACTGGTTTTGCCCTCAATCTGCTCTGATATAACGTCAAAATGAGAAAATCACGCGAAAAGGATTATAGAACCTATGCTTGTTATTTCAAAAGGTCAGCGTGCTCTCGGATTTGGGTTTACCGGAAGGAAGGGTCATTAGCCAGCACAAGGGAGGTAGAGAATCTCTTCAAGAGATTTTCAATAGAGTCAGAAGATATCGCTTCTCCGGATATGTCCGTCTGAATCTCGCATTGACGGGAAAGAGGTCAGAGGGCATAGTCGTATTTGAGCTGGGCCAGCCAATTCTATCGGTGTATGTATTCAAGTGGGATGAGGTGGGCAGAGCGGGACGCGTCTACATGGGCCGGAAGGCTGTTGAATTCCTATGGGAGGATTCGGTGTACCCCGAGTGCAACATCACGCTTCACGCCGATGTCTCGCAAGAGAAGGTGATCGAGGTATTCCCTGACTCTGAAATAGCCATGACAGACCTCATTCTCCCGCCTTTCCTACCGAACCCTCCTCCCAAGATGTCAGAGTATGTCGAGGACCAAGAAGTGACCCCTTTCTTAAAGGCCTGGTCTGTAAAAGGCTACGACCTCTCATCCTTGGATCGCCTTCTAAGGAGAGATAGGGAGGAGGCCCGTCTCGCTCTACCATACTTCGAGACCAACCTCATACGGCTTGAGGAATTGAACGATCGCATCCTTCTTCTTGATACCATGGGTTATGAAAGGGAAGTGGAATCTCTAAGGAGGAAGATGGTCGACCCAGAGAGAATCGAGGAGATCGAGGCGGAACTGTCTAGATTCAAGAAGCGGATCAGTGAAAAGGATTCTGTCAAGAATGCCGAGAACGAGATCCATATGGATCGGGACCGCAAGCTGGTGGACGAGAAGATGGATGCGGTGTACGATCTGATCCTCCAGTACCACAAGATGCGTTCAGCTGGAGAGAGAACTATCAGCTGCCCGGAATGCGGGAGCTATCTCAGCCAGGACGGAAGCTGCCCTATCTGCTTTGCCGGTTCCCAGGACGAGCAAGGGATCGGGAGGAGGCTAAATCCCCGCCTGAAATTCGAATCCTTCGTCGTGGGTTCCAATACCCGTTTCACCGAGGCGGCCGCTAGGGCGGTGGCTATGAACCCCGGGGAGAGCTATAACCCGTTGTTCATCTATAGCAGGTCCGGTCTTGGCAAGACCCATCTTCTTCAAGCCATTGGAAACCGGATAATGGAGCTTGACGCCAGTTTAAAGGTGGTATACACTTCAACAGAGGTCTTGGAATCTGAACTGATTGAAGCCATAGCCAACAGACGGCTGGAATCCTTCAGGGAGGAGTACAGGATGGTGGACATCCTCCTTCTGGACGACCTACAGTTCATTGCAGGAAAGGAGGAGACGCAAGAGGAGATCTTCCATCTTTTCAACGACCTGGTGGAAAGGGGTCATCAAATTGTTCTGGCGTGCGATAGACTCCCCAAGGACATACCCTCCCTTAGCGAGAGGCTGATCACCAGATTCGAATCAGGCTTGATCGCCGACCTCCAACCACCTGACCTGGAGACTCGGATCGCGATCCTGGAAAGGATGGTCAAGGAAAAGGAGCTGGAGGTACCTAGCGAGGTGCTCATATTCATCGCCGAGGTATGCCGTTCCAACGTGAGGGAGATGGAGGGGGGTCTCAATCGGATATTGGCCTTCTCTTCTCTAATGAACAGCCCGATAGGTCTGGAAACGGCCCGGGAGGTGTTGACATACGAAAGACCAGTGCCGGTGGAGATAGAAAGACCATCATTGACGGATGGTGTCAGCTACCTAATCGAGGAAAGAAAAGCCAACGCATCGCATGCCCTTGCGGCCTCCAAGCTAAGCGAAGGATATAAGGCCATGGCCATCACCCGGAGTCACCCACGTTACCTCAGGGAAAGATGTCTGGATGGGGAGCCGCGTATCCTGTGGCTGACAGATCACGAGTCCAAACAGGAGAACACCATCCCGCCCTCTCTGGAGAGAATCATGCTCCTCATCGACGAGTTCATGGAGGAGGATGGGAGGAAGATCATCCTTCTCGACGACGTGCAATACCTGATGAGCAATACCTCATTTGAAGGAGTCGTTAGATTCATCAGATCGGTGGTGGACAAGGTTCATGAAGATGTCACGATATTCATTGTGAGCGTCGACCCTGAGAGCCTCGACCCCCAGGACAGATCCGTGTTAGAAAGGGAAATGGAGGTCATCAGGGAAGCGGATGTCCGGGCCTAGAAGATTATGATCACAGATGTCTAAGTTCTGATCGGAACTCCACCAGTTTCTCGAGGGCCTCGTCGTATTTCTCGCGATTGAGTGCCGAGGCGGCTTCTTTTAGCAACTTGACCATGACGTTGACCTCCTTGCCCTCTGCCTTGGCATCCAGGAGCGCGGACTTGGCTCTCTTCATCTCCTCATTGATCTCGCC
>JAAEEP010000033.1 GCA_013415695.1 Methanomassiliicoccales archaeon
TCCAGCTGGTACCGTTGTCCAGGGATAGGAATATCCTGAAATCGTAGATCCCTCCGGAAAAGCAGGTGGCACTCCACTCGATGCTGCATACCTCCCCTCCCCGGTAGACCAGGCTCCCCGGTACGTAGGGGTTTGGGTTTATCAGGCTCACCGATGGGATGTCATCGTTGGGGATTATCCGGATGTCGCCGTCACTGCTGTCATTGGCGAGATGGGCGAACTCCGAGTAAAGGGCGATGACCTTCACCCGCACCTGGTCATAATCGCCCGCGGGCACGGTCCAGTCGTAGACGAAGTCGTTTCCGGTGCCAGCGGCGATGATGATCCAATCGGCCCCCGCGTTCACGGAGTACTCGATGGCTATTCCTGTGATCTCCCCTCCGGGATCTTCGGCGGTCGCCCACCTTATGCTGCAGGTCTGGCCGCTGACCAGGGCCTCCCCTCCGTTGGGGTAGATCAGCTGTATCCATGGCGACCTGATATCGAACTCGATGCTGTCAGCCTCCGTCACCAAGGAGCCGCCGGGAAGCTCGGTCCAGGCTCTGATCCTCAGCTGCCCCTGGGCCTGCTCGTAGTAGCGTGGGTTGAACCAGCAACCGCCCTGGGTGATGTTGATATCGTAGTAGCCACCACCCAATGCGGTCCATGTCCCCCAGGTACCGTCGACACGGTAGCGGACCATCATGTCCAAGGAGCCCACCACACCAATGCCGTCGTACAGCCCCCACTTGATGAGGTAGTGGCTTCCGCTGCTCATGAGCGTGGGGACCTCGGTGAACTGAAGCTGGACCCCAGGGGTGATGGAGAAATAATAGTCGCTGGTGTCCTCGGCGATCAGCATGAAGAACCCAGAAGGCTGGGAGCGCCATTCCGCCTTCACAAGGACCTTGGTGGAGTTGATGTTGTTTGGAATCGTCCACAGGTAAGTTTGGCTTCCACCGGTGTTCTCCTTCTCGCCGATCCTGTTGGGGAAGGCCATCCCGCCGTCGGTCGAGTAGAAGAGAACCACCGCCCCCTCAACCCCAGAAGTAGTGAAGGTGATCGCATGGCTACTTCCTCCCAACCAATCCTCTCCGCCATCGGGTGATGTCAGTTTGATGGTGGGCACAGGAGCCCCATCGACTGGCAATATGGGCACGAGGATGGAAACAAGCATCATGAGAATGATCAGTGCGCAAGAGGTTCCCCTGAGCAATGGTCTATTAGTCTTTCTCCTCTCAGGATTACGGCCATGTGGATTCATGCCCGCCGAATCGTCCCCCCCATTATTTGTCTAAATACCGTTCCAAAGGTCGGAAAATATCGATACCCGACTGTATGTCATGAATTTCAGAAAGATATCTATTTTTTCCTTCCTCCCCCGTCGAGTGGACTCAGAGACCACAAGAGGAGAATTCACTAATGAATATCTCAAAGCTCGAATACCCTCAGTCCAAAATCCTTCAACCTGTCGAAATGCTTTCGATTGAGTGTCGCGATCTGCGCTTCATTACTGATGCATATAGCGGCGATCATAGTATCGAATCTTCCAACCGGATTTCCCTTTCTATCGAGCGTATTCTCAATCTATGACGAGGACGGTGCATCTTCGAGAACGCATGTAGGAACCCGCAATGATAGTAGCTCATTCAGGAAGTAGTCCTTCTCCTAGTGATAAAGGCTCAGCCCCGTTCTCCTCGAGATGTACCTGAACTGCTCCACAGAGATCATCGGATCCTCTGTCTCTCGATCTTGTGATTGACGATCACCCGCCATACTTTATCATATTCGCCCGACCCCTTCGCTTTCGAATCGAGAGGCACGTAGGATCTCGATCTCTTGCCCAGGAGCCTCCCAATCTCCCTGGTCTCCAATCCGAGCGCCTCTATCAGATGGCCCAGCCTAGAGATAAGGGATCTATTGTCGAACCTGATCGCGTAATGGAGCAGCTTGCTTTCCTCCAGACCGGTCCACGCTTGTTCAAGGCATTTCGTGAACTCATCCAGGCCGCCACACAGATCCGGTCGCGAAAGCGCATCTATCAAGGCCTTCTCTGGTTCGGCTATGACGAAGCCATCTGCTCTCACATAGCCGAAATAGTGTGAGGGTTTTAAGGTGATGACCTCCACCCTGAAATCCCCGATGGTCATCTTTCCGATCTGCTTTGTTGACACAAGCTGGATATTCCTCACCTGCTGCTCGGTGAAGCCGTAGTGGGATAGTGCCGTCCAGAAGCTGATGTACGAGGGCTTGACGAGATCGGTGGAGATCTGAAAGATGTTCTCTGTGATATTCTCGGTCACTGTGTATAGCCCTCTACTGACTCTTATCAAAGTCCCCGTTCTCAGCAATAAAGTGAGCGTGTTATTAATCCTGTTTCTATCCCATCCACTGAGATGGGCGATATCATTGACCCCGAATGTTGATAAACCACTATTCTTGACCACGGAAAATATGAAAGCGTCGTCGGAGGGGACGCTTGAATGATTCAGAGGTCGCTCTTCTTGTTTCTCCACAATATTACAATGTGAGTCAACACTATTATCAGCTTACTTTCGAAAACAACTCATTGGAAATCCTGAGAATAACCATGTCGCTTGCTGGAAGGATTCACCGTTCTCCAAGATCTTAAGGGATGAACACCTCTGGTTCGATCGCAGTTTGCTGATCTAAGTTCCAGCGTGTGCGACTGGGTAATCTCGATACTTGACGTGAACGAACTATCTTTTCATTACCGCCTCCTGATCCAAAGGAGTCCAACACCAAGTGCGATTACCACAACGGCGATCACCGCTGCCACAGGGACAAGTACTTGATCGCCTTCACCATCGGCTTCTTCCTGAAGATAAACATTACCAAGGTTGAACTCTTCTCCCTCTGTCACTGCAATTGACTTAGTCACGAGCTTGAATCCTTCCTTCTCGATCATGATCGTGTAGTTGCCCCCCTCGATCTCGCACTGGAAGTAACCGGAGGAATTTGTGCTCGCTATCACTTGATCTCCTATCGTGATGTTGCATTCGGATATGGGGAAGCTGTTCCTATCCATCACCTTGCCCCAGATCAGGACCTTGCTGTGGGTGCTGAAGGACCACTCGTGCTCCATGGGATTTCCATTCAGATCCTGCGCGTTGATCGATACGGTGTAGTTCGTCGCCCTCCAAAGTTCATTTGTAAGGACGATCACCACCACCGATCCATTGTAATGGATAGAGGCTCCAATGCCACCTGGTGAAAAGAAGACGGTGCAGGAGCTGATGTTCTCCGAGAAGATCAAGATGATCTGCGTGTTGAGCGGGACCTCCGATCCCTGTGGTGAGTAGCTGACCACCGTGGGGGAGGTAGTGTCCACCAGCCAGCTGACGGTGTTGCTCACCCTCACATTCCCCGCCCGGTCGACCGCACGGACCATGAGATGGTGTTCTCCCTCTGACAAGGAGATGAGGTCCGCCCTGGTCAAAAGTCCCATGTCCTGCCAATTTCCATCATCCAGCTGCATATCGTAATGGTCCATTCCTGAACCGTCGTCAGAACCAGTCCAGCGGATTTCTGCCCAGTCTTCATCGAAAACCGGGGACAGCAAATTGACCACCGGTGCAATGGTATCCACCGTAAAGCCCAGCGCGACGCTGGCCCAGTTGCCCGCAACATCGTGGACGGTCAGCACCAGATCATGGATCCCCTCCTCCAGTCCTGTCAGCGATATCGAGGTGTTCGATCCAATATTCAACCCTTGGTTATCATCCAGACGGATCTCGCAGTGTGATATACCGGAGTTCAGGTCGGTCATGGTCCAAGTTACGACTACATCCAAGGAGTTCAGGCAATAGCCTTCAGTTGGCTCGATGAACGATATCTCGGGAGCAACGGTATCCACCGTGAAATTGACAGATCTCGAGGTGGTGAAACCAGCCTTATCGTACGCCACTATCTCCACTGTGTGAAGCCCCTCGGTTAGATCGCTAAAAGCGTACGAGTTTGAAGTTCCGACATCGATCCGGGACAGGTCATCCAAGCCGATCTCGAAGTGATCGATACCGCTCCACTCATCCTGTCCAGACCAATCGATGACGACATCAGATGAGTCCAATACAGCATCCTCGAGGGGCGATCCAATGGTCAGGGTAGGCTCAGATATGTCGATAAGGAAGCTTATGGTGGCATTAGCCTCATTGGTCACGTTGTCCACAGATCTGACCATTATTTCATGTTCCCCTTCATCCATCGATAAGATGTGGTACGAGGTCGCATGACCCAGATCGATCCAGTCGCTCCCATCGATGCTGATGAAGTAGCTGGAGATCCCGGATACGGCATCGCTGCCCTGCCACTCGACGTCCAGCGAGGTATTAGTGATGATGGCCCCTGAGGATGGCGAGAGGATCTGGACCAAAGGAGCGATGGTATCGATCATGAAGTTCACGGTATCGTTCATGGAATTGTTGACACCGTCGAACGCCCTTACCTCTGCCCTATGCACCCCATCCGTCAAGGATTCTGTGAGGAACGAGGTGTTCATTCCTACGTCTATCCATTCGCCACTGTCCAATCTGATCTCGTAGTGGTCTATTCCACTTCCGAGATCCTCACCAGTCCAGGCGAGCTGGATGGTGCTCGTGTTCAACATCGCACCCTCAGATGGGGAACCGAACAGCACTGATGGGGCGGTGGAATCGACAAAGAAGTCCACGGTATCGTTCGCGAGATTGGTGGCATTGTCGAACGCCCTCAATTCCGCATTATGCCACCCCTCCGTCAAGGATTCTGCGAGGTACGATGTGTTCGTTCCGACGTCTACCCATTCGCCACCGTCCAATCTGATCTCGTAGTGATCTATTCCGCTAACTAGATCCTCACCGATCCAGGTTAGCTGGACGCTGCTCATGTTAAACATCGCATCCTCAGAGGGCGAGGAGAAATGCAAGGTTGGATCCGAGATATCGATGACGAAGTGGACCGATGCGGTGGCTGAATATCCATATGAGCTTGTCACATTCACAACGAACTCATGCTCCCCTTCCGAGAGATCGGAGGTATTGTACGAGGTGCTGAGCCCCAGATCGATCCACTCTCCTCCATCCAGGCTGATCATGTAGTGATCGATCTCGCCTATGTCGATCTCCCCTATCCACCGGACGGTCTGGCTTGAGACTTTTAGGTACATTCCTTCCAGGGGATGAGCAAAGGTGACAGACGGTAGATACGGATCCAAGGTCATGGGGAGTTGGTCAGATAGAGAACCACCGTCCAGAATGTAAGGGACATCCACTATGCCGTCAGAATTGACATCGGGGGATGTCCAATCCGACCAGTAATTGCCGACCGTGTGGTTCCACAGGTCCGTTCCCGTATCATCGTATGCCTGAACGTGATCGACAGAGTAGCTGTCAGATGCGCCGTTGTTCCCCTCGAACGAGTTCCAGGTGAAATGGTTCTCTCCTCCGCCAACGACCATCACGGCGTATTCCGCGTTGTTCTCGAAGATGCTCTCGAACACGGTTATGTTGACCGAGTCGTACATCTCGAGCCCGATGAATCCATTGGACGAGATGTTGTTCCTCCACAGGGTGCAGTTCTCCATCTCGTAGAGGAATATTCCACCATAGCCATTCGAGCAGGTGTTTTCGCTGACCGTGATAGCAGAAGATTGGGTGAGCTCGATCCCAGCTCCCGTTCCATTCACCATAACATTGGATTCGATCGAGACATTGGTCGATGAGGATACTCCTATTCCGACGAACAGCCCATCAATCCAGTTGTTTCTGATCTCCATGTTGTCTCCGGAGACACCAATGCCGACTGTATCATCATCCGTGGAATCGATCGTGTTGTCCTCTATCGTGCATTGCTCAGAATTCGCTATCGATATACCCATCTGGGAGATGTTCGAGATATGGTTGTCATGGACGTGAGCGTTCGAGACAAAACCCATCATGATGGCACGGTAGCATCGATCGATCTGGTTGTACCGGATCGAATAATTTGATCCATAACCTATGATCATCGAGCTGCATGTTTCACCTCCCATTCCAACAATGGAATTGGCCTCTATGATGCAATCATTGGAGTGATCGAATATGACACCATAATCGGACAGCAGCATGGTGCTATTCCCGATAAGAACATCATTCGATCCATTGACGTAGATATGGGTGTACACGTTGGAGTTCATCAGGGATACCTGGATGCCGATGTTCGTAGAGTTACGGACGACCACACCAAAAGTGCATTGGTCAAACGTGCAGTTCCAAATCAGGCCGTTCGATGAGTTGAAGATGGTCACCGCCCCTTCGATGATCGAGGGAGAGAGCAGGGTGCAGTTCATCACATTGCTCTCGGTGATCCGGAAGTACAAAGAAACGTTCCCGATGTAGATGCCGCTGGAAGCCAATCCCGCATCAATCGAGAGGCTTGTGATATGAATTGGGTTGTATTGTGAACCATTGCCAGACCATCCCTTCATCGCCGCCATGGAGATCAATTCGGTATCATTGTTGATCCTAATCGGGTCGTGATCGACGACGGGCAACGGTCTAGCTGTTCGGACGACGCTTAGCTCGCCCTCACCCTTGGCGTTCTCCGCACTGATGCAGTAGTAGTATGTGACTCCGTTCGTCACGTTCAGATCGAGATATCGTAGCGAAGGGTCACTCACAGTGTCGACGAGCATCATCTCCCCGATCGAGAGTCCGCGATAGATGTTGTAGTGATCGATACCAATCGTCCCATTGCTGAAAGGCTCTGCCCACCAGAGCTCGACCGTACCGTTTCCAGATACGGCTACGAAGCTGGCGATCTGACCGGGTTTATCGGGGGCATGTATGTGAAGAATCTCGCTCATGTTGCCCTCGAACATCTCATTCACCGCAGCGACCGCATAGTACAGGCTTTCGCCATCGGTGAAATCGTAGTCGGTCCAGTTGGTCGTTGAGTTGTCCAATTGTTCGATGACGATCATCGATGATTCAGAGTCCCCCTTGTAGATCTTGTAACCTGTGAGGTTGTATGCCCCGCTATCCATCGGGGGGTCCCAATCGAGTTCGATCCTGTCCACATAAGCGCGAAGGGTGAAGTTCAGAGGCTCAGAGGGGTCCCTGTCCAATCCAAGTGGATAGTAGTAAAGACCACCGTACATCGGGTTGAAGTAGTACCCTGTCACCCAAGTGCGCTCAACATGGAAGCTCGTTTGTTGGGCCGTCCATAGGCAGTATCCGTTCTCGTACACCGCGTTGGATATGTTCAAGTACATCTCGGCCCTGAGCGTGCTGTTCAATTCGCTAGCTGCTTCTGTGATCATCAGATCGAGGGTCGAGTTGGAGAGGCTCAGGAAGTAGGGGAAAGGACCATCACTGTGCAGTAACGGGTTGACGTAGTCGTCAGGATCAGCGTAATCCGGACCCCATCCAAGGAAATATATGGGGAGACCCTTGTCGTAGACCGCATCGAGGTAAGTAGGCCAGTCAAGAGCCTGTATGGTGACGTTGATCTCTCCCGCGATCGGTACCGACTCAAGACCCTGCTTGAGAAGGAAGCAGGCGGTCTCTCTCTCATCATTGCCAGCGTCGTAGTACAGGATGATGTTGAAACCAGTAGCACCGTATGACGTCTCGTTCAGGAAATCCGCGGCAAGGCTGAGATTCATAGTATAGTTGGGCACAGATGGATCAAAACCGAACATTCCTAGCGGGATCGGTCCATTAGGCTGTATGGTGGTGTTCCTCCAGACGTTCTCCAGGAAGTTATCGTAGTCGAAGGAGTGGACGAAAGCCCTTCTCACGTTGTAGTCCGTGAAGAAGTCTGCCGGCACATTACCAGTGTCAACGACACCGGACATGTTCCAATTGAATCCAAGGAATTCCATTTCGAATGTGGGTAAACCCTCAACGATCTTCAGATCGGGATTTGAGATGAGTTCATCTCTTGTCATATGGGAAAGTTCGGCACTGTCCACCGTTCCGTTGATGAGCATCTGCTTTCTTACCTCGGCATCCGCTACACTCATGATGATGACCTGATTTAGTTCCGACACCTCTCTCCAGTAGTTGGTATTCCTGCTGAGAGTAACGTTCGTCTCTGATAGATTGGAGAGGTAGAATGGTCCCGTTCCCGCCTCGTGGGTCCTCATCCATTCATTCTGCTCAAGGGCAACAACGCCACCATGAGCCTCGACGTAGTCCATCGAAATGATCGATGCAAGGGGCATGGCCAGAACCTGTAGGAATGGGGAGTATGGCGTGTACAGGTGGAAGGTCACCTCGAACGGATCGGTTGAGTTAACTGTGACGGCAGAATCCACCTTGCCAGGGTCAAGCTCTTCACCGGGCCCGGGCCAGTTCTCATATAGTATCTGGGTAAGTGTCCAGCACGGACCTTCAGGATCGTTCATCGTCAGCACTCTTTCTATCGAGTACTCGACATCATATCCATTCAGCATCGTGAGATCATGGAAGTATACTCCCTCCCTGATGTGGAAAGTATAGTTGTATCCATCCGCTGAAATCCCACCATTCTCAACAGTAGGAACCTCGGTCGCCAGCATTGGAACGAGATCTATGGTGCTTCCTTCATCATACCATATCAGGGTCTCATAGACGTTCTGGATTACCTCGTACGAGGCTGCATCATAGGCTATGGAAGGATCCAAGGTTACAGGTGACGCTGAGGTCGCCCTGATGAAGGTCGATGGCGTGCTTCCCAGGGATTCATAATCTTCAACATCGTCACCGTTCTCTACACCGTCTGCCAATGCAGAATGAGGAAGTGAATCTTGAGGACCGTCATCGATTGGATTGATGTTCGAATCAATTGATGTTCCGATCATTGTATCATGACAGCAGGCAACCGTAACCAGACTGGAAATTATTAGAAGAACTCCTATAGCGGCCACCGTGATCATTAAACGAAGCTTTTTATCTTGATTGTGTTTCTCTCTTAATGGAACAATGCCAGGTTTCCCCATTATGTTTACCCCCATATCTATTGATAGATGATTTAATCATGAGCCATATTCCTCAAAGTTTCTGATTCAATTCTCTCTCAGGGAGCATATAATTTTCTGACATGAAGAATCCATTAAATCATTGATTTCAATGACGATCTATCACGGATCCTCCAAGGATTCACCAAAAAGATGAAGATACTCTTCCTTCGCGTGATTGAAAATCGGATCTCCCGCATCCCTGAGATACAACCACTCGTCTAACGAATAATTGTTGAAGACAAATCTTCTGCCAAGTCTCTCCTCAAGTCTTCCGATAACCCTTGGGGGTATCTCCGATTCCGACTCAGTTATGACCAGGATCTCCACTGGGGAATCCCCATCGAATGTCCCGTTGAC
>JAAEEP010000034.1 GCA_013415695.1 Methanomassiliicoccales archaeon
ATCCTCGCGGTCAACGAGTTCGGCACCTCCGCCATGGATTGGCCCCTGGAGGTCCTCGTACCCAGCGACCACAGCTGCCTGGTCACAGGAGTGGTCAAGGACAAGTATGGTATCCCTATAAATGGGGCGAGAGTGGCAACCGAGAACGGTGCAGTCACGGAGACCGATGGGAAGGGTCAATTCAGCCTGGTCGTTGAGAAAGGGGTGAGGACCTTTGGGATCAGCAAGCAAGGTTACGAGCTTGACACGATGAAGGTCGATATCCAGGACTTCCAGATGGATATTGGTACGATCACGCTGCTGGAAGAAATGGTCGATAACGAATACACTTTCATCGCCCTGCTGGGAGCGATCGCCTCCTTCATCGTAATAGCCTTGGTACTGACCTGGGCCCGGGGGAGGGAGTGAACCCTCCCCCCCGAAAACCTATAATGCCGACCGCCGACAATATATCCCTCATGGAAGGGAAGAAAGCTGTCGGGAAGGTGACCCACTACTTTAACAGGGTCGGCGTGGCGGTAGTTGAGCTTTCAGACCACCTCCGCATTGGAGAGAGGATCCTCATTGAGGGAGGGACCACCTGCTTCGAGCAGGTTGTGGACAGCATGCAGATAGAGCATGATGCAATCACCGAGGCAAAGCCGGGTGATGCCATCGGACTCAAGGTTTTGGAGAAGGTGAGAAAGGGGGACAGCGTCTACCGATTGGCTTGAGATCCCCAAGGTTATCGTTCAGCGGAAGATCTGAATTCACCTGGAAACAGGTCCCATTCACGATCTGGTCCACCATAGTGCTCAGTGTAAGCATTCACCTCCCCTGCACTCCTCAGCCTTAGGCTTTATCGAAAGGGTGTGCCCCCCGCCTGAGAGATCATTTATCATCAAGTGGGTATGAGCCCCTTTGTCCTCGATCTCAGCCATTTGAACTTGGTAGTTAGTCCTTGTCGCGAGCTTCATTTCCATGCTTTTCCTATGAATATCTGCGTTGGATATCATTTCATCACAATTGGGTTAAGAACACGATCCGGCCTAAGATTTCTACCGCCCTCCGGCGGTGTCCTCCCCGCAGTAAGATAAAGAATTACCGCATTGCCAGTGGAACGAATACCGCCCTGCGACGGTACAATTATTATGTCTTCGATTCATAATCAATCACCATGTCCAGATACGAGATGAGGATGGCCGTGAGGCACGACTGCCCCTTCTGCGAGATCTCCTCCAGGTATCCCAATGCCACTTTCAGGGTATGGGACAACTTCCGTACTGTAATCGTCGAGATCAACGGCCTTGGACCCGAGGAGATGAAGTTCATACGGACCGAGCCCATATTCTCCTTTGATTCCAATATAGTCCAGGAGAGCGAGGGATCTGTCCGCTTCTTTGTCAATGACTCTCGATTCGTGGGAACCACTATCTCCCAGATGATCGAGGAAAACGACTGCTGGTACCTGGTCCCGGATGAGATAAGGGGGGGATGGGAGCACCACACCATATTCTCCGACTCGAGGGAGAACCTTCAGAAGCTGGTCGAGGACATCAAGTCAGCAGGGGGCGAGGCAAGGGTCTCATCCATCCATCCTCTGGTCACCAGTGGTCAATGGGAGTCAATCCTCCCCATATCGAGCATCCTTGCTGGTCTGACAAGGAAGCAGATCAACGCCATCTCCATCGCGGTGGAAATGGGTTACTTCGAGGAACCTTCCCTGATCAGCGCGGACGACCTTGCGGGCAAGATTGGCGTTTCCCGCTCGACATTCTCCGAGCACCTGAGAAAGGCTCAGAGGAAGATACTGACCAACGTGTTCTCATGGATCCAGATCGACATCGACAACCCTGCCTTCCGTTCATAAACGATCGGACTGCGCCTTCCTCCGAACGCGGACCTAATCGATATGGGGGCCTTGGTGAATGTGCACCAATTCCAGTCATCTACTTGTCCCTCGGAAGATCGATCGTCATGACTATGGAAAGCGCTGATGGAGTCCCCTCCTCATGTACTGCAGGTTCGCATTGATCGATTTGCCAGATCGTTCAATACGAGATTCCGGCTGACGGATCGTAGACCACCGTTATCTCCATCTCGCCGTAGTTGCCAGCAGCGTCAACAGCCCATACCGTTATGCTGTTGGATCCCAGATGCAGCTCCACTACGAAGCCGAAGGTGTATTCGGTCTCCGGCGGGTCGACCACCGATGAAATGTTCTCCTCGATGGTGTCCCATACTATCAGGTAACCGATCTCGACGATTCCCTTGGCGTCCGTCACGAAGCCGGATAGATCGATGATCGGGATGTCGAAGATCGCACCGTCAGGTGGAAGCAGTATAGTGACTTCTGGTGACAGAGTATCCTCCGTCTCGAACCAGAAGGTGTAGTTCTCTAGGAGGTGTCTCTCTGCGAAACTCTTGGCGTCGGTGGTGATGGTCACCTCGTACACCGTGTTCGCTTCCAGTCCGCCCACCGGGACCATGGTGATGGTGGTGTTGTCGGCGCTCCAGGACACGAGGTAGTCGACGGTGGGCGATATGATGATCGCGTTCTCGGCCGAGGTTTTGTTCATGGGCTTGCAGAACTCCACCACTATATGCGAGCTAGTGGGAACGCAGCAGCTCTCGTTCTCGGGGGAGGTACTGTTCACGTTGGGGGTGCAGTCCCTGGGAGGCACCCTTATCTGCTGGCTCTCCACCGCGGTGTTGCCCGCCTCGTCCTGAGCCCTTATCGTGACGGTCCTCCAGTCCTCGGTGCACTTGGGGTTGTTGAATGTCCTGGTGAGGGTCTTGGTCTTTTCGTCCTTGTTGTAGGTCTTGTACCAGTTCTTCCCCTGGTTGCTGGAGTGCGATTCGTACTTTACCTTGTCCACACCCTCGTTGTCGCTTATGGTGATGGTGATCTTGATCCATCCCTTCTCCTTGTTGCTACCCGACTCCCCGATCTCGAACTCGATGGTTGGCTTCTGGTTATCTTCCTCGTTCGCCTTCTCTATCGCGTATCCACCCGCACCACAGGCTGCAGCACCGATACCGCCTCCGATGACCGCCCCGATGCCGATGAAGATGGAGCCGACCAGGCCTCCTGCGATGGCGCATACACCCCCGCCCACAATGCTCTCGTAACCGTCGATGCAGAACCTCTGGGTAAGATTGTAGTCGTTGGAGGTGATGTCGCCCCTGTAGATGGTCTCTCCGTCGATCTCCTCGACGAAGACATTGCCAGTCAGGCCCACATTCATAGTGTTGTTCTCGACCAGATCGTCTGTCTCCACAGGAACGCTCCAGTTGATCGTGAAGTGGTCCGCCTCTATCTCGAGCATCGTGAAGTGACCCTCGTCCACCATCTGGTAGTGGACGTCGCCGTATGAGACGTTGTACTCGTGGTACTCGGTCTCGATGTTGCCGATGTCATTGACCCTGTGCCATCCCACATCCGAGATCTGGGTGTAGTGGGTCGACACGGTCATGCTGTCCCGCACGTCAGATGTCATTGTGAGGTTCGTCCAGGCCTCGATCTCCTCATCGCTGATTATGAGGTACTCCTTGCCGAACTCCATCTCCTGCGTCTCGTTCCTGAAGTCCAGCTCACGCAGGTCGCTGGTGTTCACCATGTAGTGGTTCAGACCAAGTTGGGTGACGATCATCGTGCTTTCGGATGCGTATCTCTCCTGGACCAGGTGCAACGTCGGCTCCACAGGAGCTGGCTCTTCCTCAGGATCGTTCTCCGGCTCCCAGGTGCTCTCTATGCACTCGGTCTCCTCGTGTATCTCCTGGATCAGCCCGGTGTCCAGGTAGTAGCGCTCGTAGGTCAGGTTCATCCATGAATATCCTCCCTCGATCTCCAGCGCCAGCTCCATCTCGTCACGCCATAGGGTGTTGTTCACCCGCCACCAGTGATACTGTCCCTCCCCGGTCAGATTGAAGGTCGCGTTCCCCATGTCCACCAGGAACCTGTGCTCCGCTTCAACGCTGGTATTCACCTCGTCCGAATACTCCTCAATGGTGTTGTGGCTCGCCTCTAGGATGTCGTACCCCCATTCCATCAGGAAGAGGTTGGCCTTGGTCTGGACCAGCTTGATGCTGTCGTTTGCGTCGAAGTAGGGGGCGCTGTTGGGCTTTCCAGGGGTGGCGAAGTACGCGTTACTCCCGCCGTTCCTGGCCCAATCCGTGGATGTCCCGGTGTCCGTCGATATGTCGTTCCTGCCCATGGAGAAACCGGCCACCATGGAGTTCCCGGAGGGGAAGCCGACATCGAAGAAGTCACCCTCGGTCCAGATGCCTGCCTCCACCGCGATCTTTGCGCTCTCCCCCGGTTGATAGTCATCGTCGGAGCACCAGCAGGTGAAGTCCACTATGTTCACCCTGCTCAAAGGACCGGCGCAAACCGCCAACTCGTCCTCGACGTTGCTGAGCCTGACATCGTCACTCCCAGTGTAATAGGTACCAGCACCGTCCGAGAGATCGTCGTCGTCCTGACCATCTCCAAGGTAAACGGTGAGATAGGCACCAGTAGGCATATTCCAGTCAGGTAGCAATGCGATTACCGTTCCTGACCGGTTGACCAATGTCCACCCTTCGAGAGATTCTGTCCTCTCAGAAGGATTGTAAAGCTCTATCCATTCATTTCCAGCATCATCCCCGAACGGATCGTACATGACCTCGTTGATGTGGATGATGGCATCGGTCCTCTCTTTCTCCTCACCCAGCAGAAGAATAGCCGGGATCGTGATGGCAATAATGATAATGATCGCCACGAGAACAGCAAGAATCTTGTTGTCCACGAGAATCCCCTAAACTGGTTCACCTCGAAGCTATAAATACTCTTTCCATTCGTTTGCGGATAACGATTTTCGGTTTTTCCTGTTCTGACCTCTATCTGGCAGCATTTCGATCAAGGCCATCTTTCCCTCTCAAAGAGAAGAATGATGTGAATTTCGTTGCAGTGTGACCGATTGATGGTCACAAGTGCTCAAATCCCCCAAGTATTGTGACCATTTCTACACTAATTCATGAAGCTGAGACGGAGTATGACCGGCAGCAGGGAAATGACTGAGACCGAGCATGCGAGGGCTGAACTTCGCGTATATGGAATGGTAAGGTAGGTGATGAGATGAGTGAATTCGACCAGATGCCAGATGCCAAGGAATTCAAGGAGATCATGATCGTGATATCCGAGACTGTCCCGGAGCTCCTGGACAAGATCACGAAGGTCATCAGCGACAACCAGGAGGGCACCAAGATGGGCAAGTCGGTGGCCTCGTTCTACACCACGCTCGTGGAAAGCGGAATGCCCAAGGACCAGGCCTTCAATCTCACGAAGAACTTCATGTCCTCCGCGAGCCTTGGGGGAATGATAGCCAGCATGGGCAGCGGAATCGCCCAACAGCACCACTGAACATGCCCGGGGGAATGCGCCTCACTCTGGAGGAACGATAGCACTTCCTCCCCCTGGGTACTACACATTTTAATGACGATTTTTCGAAATTTGTGCGAACCACCACACGGTCTCTGGACAGACCCAATGTTGATATGCGTGTCCATACCTAACCTCCATTGGGTCGTCCATGTTGGATTCAAGGAATTCGAACTGGGAGAGCGTTCTCAGGCAGGATCCCAGGCCTTCCCTGTTAGAATATGGCAATCAGGCCGTGGAATGGTTCACCCGAAGGGACCTGATGGAGCAGGATCCAGGTCCGATCGAATCGCTTTGGGAGATGAGTGAGCCCGCGCGCCTTCTCAGGAAGCAAGGCGCCGACGGAAGGTGGCGTTACCCCCCCAGCGATGAACGAATACGGTCAAGGGATGGCTACGACCAGCTGGAGACCTTTCGCTCACTGCTCCACCTGGTCCACAAGTTCGGGATGGATCGAAGAAGCGAGGCGATAGTCAGCGGTGCAGAGTTCCTCTTCTCGTCCCAGACCGATGAGGGCGATTTCAGGGGCATTTACGGTGCGCAGTACTCGCCCAACTACTCCGCTGCGATTATGGAGGTCCTTGTCCGATCGGGGTATGTTGATGATTCAAGGATCAGGAAGGGCATGGATTGGCTGCTCTCGACGAGGCAGGATGATGGAGGATGGGCCATACCTTTCAGGACCGCGGGCGGATCAATTTCGGACTTCTTCATGGACAAAGGAATGGGGACTGTTCAGGGAGATAGATCAAAGCCCTCGTCTCATCTGATCACGGGCATAGTGCTCAGGGCCTTTGCCGCTTGCCCCAGGTACCATCATCGCACTGAAATACGGGAGGCTGGTGAGCTGTTGAAATCCAGGTTCTTCAAGCGGGACAAGTATCCAGACCGCGTCGCCCCATCGTACTGGGAGAACATCACTTTCCCCTTCTGGCAGACCGACATACTGAGCGCGATGGACGCACTCTCGCTGATCGGTTTTGGTATGGGAGATGAGGACATTCGGCGTGGGCTGAAATGGCTCATCGACGATCAGGGAGAGGACGGCCTCTGGAGGTCGAGGTACGCCAAGGGGAAGGACCCCAACATTCACCATTGGGTCTCGCTGGCGGCATGCAGAGTCATCAAGCGGCTTGTGCATTGAGCCGCCCCTGCTGACCTCGACCTTTCAAGAGGCTTCCGGTGTAGCATTTATCTGGAATGTCATCGCTATGTTGACGGGGGGTGCAGATGAAGGTGGAGTTTGATGATATCACGATCTTTACTAGGAGCCGAACGGAGGTAATCGATATCACCTCTCGTGTCGAGGGTGCGGTGACCCAGTCCTCGGTGAGGAATGGAATTTGCCTCGTTCACACGTTGCATTCGACCACCGCGATTGCCGTCAATGAGAACGAGTTGAACCTCAAAGAGGACATCGTTCGCAAGATCAGGGAGGACTTCCCGGCCAGCGCCGGATGGGCCCACGACAGGATAGACGACAACGCCGACTCCCACATCGCATCGACTTATATAGGCCCAACCCGCACATTCCCGATCAGAGGGGGAAGGCTCGTGAAGGGAACCTGGCAGAGCATTTTCCTGCTGGAGCTCGACGGTCCAAGGAACAGGCAGGTCGTGGTGGAGATCATGGGCGAGTAGAAGTCAGATCAGGGTCAAACCGTACCAATCATTTCGGTGAAAGGTGTCGGATTGCATCCACGAAGAATGAGACATGCATCATAGCGATACCATGACAGGGGGGCTCAAGCGGTCAGAGCCGGAAGGGCAACAAGGTCCCAGAGAGTCCCACCC
>JAAEEP010000035.1 GCA_013415695.1 Methanomassiliicoccales archaeon
CCTCCAGGTTACCCTTCTCTAGAATGAGGTCTCCAACATCCTTTCCGCCCTTATTCGAGCGGACCGCCTCCCCCAAGCTGACCAATCGGTTATCCGACACCTCGATCGTCGATGGATATCTTTCCCTAATCTCGGCGATATCCAGCGATCTCAGATCACCAAGGAGACTCTCAAGTCCTTCACGCATCCTCAGGCGCCATCCCCCCGAGGAAGCGGAAGGCACAATTCGGGCCTTTTGGACAACCTGCCTATCCCCACACCGCTTCTCGAAAGAAGCCCTCTCCTCAAAGACCCAGTCAATGTCAAGGTCAGTTCCCGTTATGTAATCTACGATCTCCCGCCTTTCGTGGCTTCTCAGCTGGAGCACCTCCTCGGCAGAGACGTGGGCGTGATAGCCCCTACCCCCAGAGAATACCAGCCTTAACTCGGACTCACCGAAGCCCAGATCACCCAGAAGGAAGTCATCGACCAGCCTGATGAACTCCTTCTTCACCTGGGCCAGCATATCAGGATATGAAAGCCCCCCCGCTCCTCTTATGTGGTCAGCATCGAGATCGAATATCAGGTCCGCCCCAAGCCAGGACTTCTCTTCCATAGTGGGTGCCCCAGGCGTTGCATAGTACGCTGAGGAGTGATAGGCGTGAGACGGTATTCTACTTGGGAAAAAGTCCTGCATGTCGCCCACCTTAGAGAATGAGAGGTGCCTTTGGACGTAGTCCTTTCCAAAGAACATGAACGCGAACTCTCTTCTACCGAACCTCTCCGGCGGAGGTGGTGGGGATTCCCGGTAGTATTTTCCGAACCACCTCGTGATAAAGTCGAGCTCACCACTCATAGGGGATAGAAGGCAGCTTTCGCTATTATCATTTCTCATTTGATGCCGAACGATATCCACACTCACCATTCAAGAAACAACCATTAAATTGAAGGAACAAGATTACGAGAAGGAGGCGGCATATGAAAGCCTACATCAAGGTCATATATTCCAGTGAGGGCGCCTCACCTGGAGAGGTAGAAAAAGCATTCACAGAGATCGGTTTTCTTAGGCTCAAAGGAAGTTCCGTTTTTGAGATTGACGTGAGTGAAGAAACGGAGCTTTCGGAAAAACTTGACAAACTGCATGACGCTCTTAGGGGATTGGAGGTAAGATATATGTCGTCCATTCAGGTACCAGAGGAGGCCCCATCCACGGAAGTTCCCAGCTACAGACAGAGATTGGAGAAATGGAGAGCCATCGGGATTGACGTGGACTATCTCATGGAGGCGCTCGAGCGGAACATCGATGATTTCAGGGAGCACGCCAAGGAAATATGGGTGGCCCAGATAGATCGAATCGCAGATGAAAGGGAGAGGGAGATGGCCGAGCTCGAGGCCAAGAAGAAGCTTGAAGATGCAAGAGAAGGCATTCTCCGTGAGGTCGAAATGGAGGGACGCAGCTTCCACGAACTGGTCAACACCATAGATATCGATAGCGAGATCCTCTCTGACATTCTGGACGATCTGGTGGAAAAGGGAAGGATCAAAGCCGAGCAGAAGGGAAGGCACGTAATCTTCGTTCTCACCTGATGTTCAACCTTTCAAGAATGATACCTATTGCACCGTATCCAGAGAGGAACAGATCGTCAGTTCCTTCTATGGAACATTTTTTATAGAAGTTTTAACAAGACTTAAATAGATTGATGGTCATAAATGCGGGAAAGGTGACGAGATGGGAGCAACTTCAAGGACGATGGTCCTCTTCGCGTTCATGTTCGGACTCTTCATCGTGATAGGGTGGGCAATAGGTGGCCTGTTCTTTAACAACTGGGTCTGGGGCGCAGTATTCTTTCTGATACTTGCGGGGTTGTTCAATCTGATTGCATACTTCTATTCATCAAAGATAGTGATGTGGTCATACCGTGCCAAGATAGTGGAAGAACAGGAGGCACCCCGGCTCTACCGATCCGTAAACAGGGTGTCCTCCATGGCCGGTATGCCAATGCCGAAGGTGGCCGTGGTCCCCACCGACACCCCCAACGCCTTCGCTACTGGCCGGAATCCCAACAACGCCGTGGTAGCCGCTACCCGAGGCATACTGAGACTGCTGGACGACGACGAGCTTGACGCGGTCATCGCCCACGAAATGGCCCATGTCAAGGACCGGGACATCCTTGTCATGAGTGTGGCCGCCACCCTTGCCGGGGCCATCTCATTCGCGGCGAGGTGGGCGTTTTGGGGAATGCTGTTTGGTGGGGGTAGAAGGAACGAAGGCGTCGCGATCATTGCCATCGTCGTCGCCATAACCGCTCCCATCGCTGCACTGCTGATCCAGCTGGCCATCTCCAGAAGTCGCGAGTACAAGGCTGACGAGGTCGGGGCCATGATAATTGGGAGGCCAAGGAACCTGGCCAGAGCCCTATTGAAATTGGAGGCAGGTAATACAAAGAAGCCACTTGATTACGGCAATCCCGCCTCCCAGACCATATGGATAGTCAACCCTTTCAGGGGAGGCGGGTTTGTCAGGATTTTCTCCACGCACCCCCCGATCGAGGAGAGGGTGAAGAGGCTGGAGAAGATGGCCACCACAATGGGCCAATATTGAAATCCTTTCTACCTTCATTCTTATTTCTACCTTCACTATTATTAGAAAAGGAGGTCGTTCTCCAACCCAGCCCTTCGGAGGAACCCGTATGCCTCATCGAGATTGGACACCTCCGTTATCGTGTGATGGGCATCGGTTCCTATAGAAACCTTGACCTTTCCTCGAAATGCTTTGAAGTACGGTTCAGCAAGATCGAAGAAGCGCTCCCCATCCCTGACGTATGGGTGAGCTGTGTTTATCTCGACGAAGACCCCCATGTCCTGAAGGACATCGGCAGTTTCTCCCGGAGACAGGGACCCGAAGATCCTTGAGATGTCAGAATGAGCTAGACCGCAGGGTCCATGGAACCGTGACCTTAGTTCTGAGAATCTTTCGAGATCCAAGCCCCCGACCAGGTCATCAGCAACGTACTCGAATAGGACCAGATCCAGTTCTTCCATCTCTTTAAATGGAAGGTTCCAGAGGTCGCATCTCGCTGGATTCGTATCGATCTCCACACCGACCATTACCCGTATCCCACCTCCATACTTCTCCCCAAGTGTTCGTATTAGGTTGATGTACTCCCCGAGATTGCTAGATCTGAGAGACCTAACCTTGACGGTCTCGAAATGATCTGTCAAGGCTACATGCGTCAGCCCATCTGTTGCCGCCCTCTCGAGTATCTGCTCTGGCCTGAAATCACCATCTGAGAAAACCGAGTGGGTGTGGAGATTGATCAGCGAATCTGCTCCCACTTCTCCAACTCCTGGACACTGGACAAGGTTCTCCCTCTCTTGATCTCTTCCCGTATCCTGTTCTCCCTCTCGTTCACGTCCACTGCCCGGTTGGCTATCTCAACCGCCTGCTCCTGGGGAACCACAACAACCCCGCTCTCATCACCAACGATCCAATCGCCAGTTCTGACCTGCTGCCCACCGCAGACGATCTCGATCCCTATCCCTCCAAAACCCTTGGGTTCTCCAGCATCGGGGGAAAGGTTCCTGCTGAAGCAGGGGAAATCGATGTCCAGGATGGTATCGATGTCCCTCGCCGCACCATCGATCACGATCCCGGCGATGCCTTTGAGCTTGCAGCTCCATGAAGCCAGCTCACCCCAGACCGCGATTTCGCTGCCACCAGCGTCCACGACGATGACATCCCCCTCAACAGCGCGGTCGATCGCCTCTACCGGTTTGGCCCAATCGCCCTTTGATGTCTGGACCGTCAGGGCGCGACCCACCATTTTCGTCCCCCTGTTGATACGGGGGACTATGCTTCTCATTACCCCCCGCTTGTGCTGGGCATCTGCGATGTTGGGGGTCGAAACCCTTCCAAAGGCGGTGAAAAGATTCTCCATGCCGTACTTCTTGGACAGCTCGGTGGAGATGGATTCTCCACTTTCCATTGCCTTCTTGACTCTGGCAGCGGCACCGGAGACATCCTCTGCCTTGATTATTCCTCCTCCCACTATTATTATCGAAGCCCCGGCTTCAATAAGCCCCGGTGCACTTTCTGCGCTGATACCACCTGCAACCGCTATAGGTATGCCCTCTTTGGAGATGGACGCCACGATCTCCTCCGGTGGTTTTCCACCCTTCATTTGCTCATCTATCGCCACGTGAAGACAGACGTAGGCGGCACCCATCTCGGCAACCTCCCTTGTTCGGCCGATCTTGTCCTCCACGTTCATGAGGTCTACCATTATTCGGGTCCCGTATTTCCTCCCCACGAGAACGGATTCGGAGATCGTCCCGTTATCAGCGACTCCCATTACGGTCACGATGTCGGCACCCGCCTTTGCGGCGATCTCCACCTCCATCCCGCCAACGTCCATAGTCTTGAGGTCTGCCACCAGGGTCCTGTCTGGAAAAAGCCTCTTCAGTTCCCTAAGCGCTTCAACACCCTCGCTCTTGATCAACGGGGTACCGGCCTCGATCCAATCGACACCTCCGTTCACAGCCTCTTCGCAGATCTCCAATGCCCTCTTGAGATGCATGAGGTCCAGTGCAACCTGGAGGACGGGTTTCATGGTTCTGACTAGGCCCTTGTTATTAATAATGCTTGCGCGCGATCGGAATTGAATGCTAGAATTTGTAAGTTGCAATTAATGAAATCGAAATACAAAATGCTAAAAGAGCCCTCATGAATTGTCGTTCGATGGCCAGCGAGAGGGAGAGAGAGCGTTGCGTGACCGGAATCGAAGGTCTTGACCGAATACTGGGTGGGGGGCTTCCTTGCTCCAGCATCACCCTTGTTACGGGTGATTGTGGTACGGGAAAATCATCACTTGCACTCGAGTTCCTGGTGAGGGGCGCAATGATGGGGGAGAAAGGCCTCCTCGTGAATACGGTTGAGCCTTTCGGCAAGCTGATCTCCAGCATACCACGCTTCGATTTCATGGACGCGGATCATTTCGAGAACGAGAACATAATGACCCTGGAGCTCCCCGAGATATTGGAGTCAGCCGGACTCATGGAGCAGATCAAGGAGGAGAAGGCGGTGTTGGAACTCTGCAGCAAGCTGAAGAAGACCATTAAGGAGAATGAGATCAAGCGGTTTGTTCTGGATTCCCTAACGCCTCTGCACTTCGAGATCGGAAGCGAGAAGCTAGTCCATCATCTTCTACGGAGGATGAGTCAGATATTGTATGAGGATCATTGCACTGGTATACTGGTCTCGGATTCCGGACCCCTATCGGAGATCGAGAAGATAGTGGCCGACGGCGTCCTATTGATGAGCAACTTCGATCGCGGTGGAGATCTACTGAGGACGATGCAGGTCATCAAGATGAAAGGCACGGAGCACTCCCGATCGAGGTACGCTATCGATCTGACCACAATGGGAATGCTAACCACGCCACTTCTCAAGGGAGGTATGAACAGATGAGCGACGACCTGGGACTGGAGATCTGCGAGAAGCTCGAAGAGCTGGGACCGTCGGTATCAGTAGCAATGGAAATATGCTTCGACTGCTACTTTGATGCCATCCGAGGGTTGGTGGACAACTTCTCGAACCAAAGAGATTTCAATTGCATCTATATCACGTCATCCATTCCCGCAGCCACGCTCCAGGGTGCGCTGGAGACCCTAGAGGTCAGCACCGAGAGGGTACATTTCATCGACTGCCTATCCCACATGCTTATGGGGAACATCAGCAAGAACGATCACATCATTTTCGTGGAGAGCCCTACCATGCTGGAGAACGTCATCCTGAAGGTGGAATACCTCATGAGGAAGAACAATTCCGCCCCCACCGTGGTCATCCTGGATTCGATCGATTCTCTCGCAATACACAACGAATCCAAGATACTTACAGAGTTCCTCCAGATACTGCTTGGTGGGCTTAAGGCCCGAGAGGTCTTTCCTGTCGTCCTATCCATGAAGGAGCAGTCAAAACCAGACATCAAGGAGATGGTGCATCTCATCTGCGACAGTGTAGTAACCTTTGGTGACGAGGAGGAATAGATATTTCACGGATATTATCAAGAAAGAGACTATTTCCTCTCGATTCCGATATTTACCATGATTTTTCACAGAGCCAGGCATCGTAAATCAAAGATACATTTCTTGATATCCATGCACAAAGCTTTATATTTCTCGATGGCAACATGCACCTTGCGCGATGGGTAACCATCGTAAGGAGGACTGAATAATGAAAAAGATGTGGAAATTCCGAAAGGATTCCAGGGCGGTTTCGCCTGTCATCGCTACCATCCTGATGGTGGCCATCACCGTAGTGCTGGCCGCCGTCCTCTATGTGATGGTCAGCGGATACGGTGGCGGTGGCGAGACGGCTCC
>JAAEEP010000036.1 GCA_013415695.1 Methanomassiliicoccales archaeon
CATCCCATGGCCTGTCAGATTCACAACTGGGAAAAATCCATCGTCCTTGATGCTCCTCTCTATGGCACCGCCCAGGGTGCTCACCGTCACGCCTTCCCCTATGATCTCAAGGGCGATAGCGAGTGCCCTTTTTGACGACTCTATGAGATCCTGATAGTTCCTTGTACCCACCTCAACGGTGATGGCGGTATCCCCGATGTAACCTTCCACATGTGCCCCCACGTCGAGCTTGACCACATCCCCGTTTACGAATCTCTTGTCGTCGGTGGAGCTCGGCGTGTAATGTGCCGCAATCTCGTTTACGCTGATGTTGACTGGAAACGCTGGTTCTCCTCCACCGTTCCTAATGATCTCCTCTACCTCCTCGGCGACCTCAAGGTAGCTGACGCCTTCGTCAATGAGTTCGTATCCTATGTCCCTAGCCTCGGAGGATATGGCGCCGGCCTTCCTCAGGGCCGCCACCATATTATCATTCATTCAAAACCGCCATGATCTCTTCTAGGGATATGGGTCCTTTCCTGATTACCTCCAGACCGCCGTTGTTCAGCTGCACTATGGTAGATGGTTTCCCCAGTTTGGGAACACCGCAATCCAGGTAGAAGCGTACAGCATCACCCAGCTCCTGCATTACCTCCGTGGTGCTGAGGGGGTTGGGTTTGGAGTGTATGTTCGCGCTGGTCGAAGTAAGAGGACCGAATTGTTCGATCAGTCTCAGGGCAAATGGTTGGTCGGGTATCCTTACCCCGACCTCCATCGAGGCGGAGGTGAGAATGTCAGGAATGACGGGTCGCTTGGTGACAAGAAGGGTCAAAGGTCCCGGCATGAATTTCTTGACTAGCTTACGCTCCCTGTCGTCTAAAATGGCGATCTGCTCAAGCATGTTGAGGTCCCTTACCGCTACGGACAAGGGCATGTCGAACGGCCTCTTCTTCACCATGTAAACCTTCTTGACCGCTCCCTCGTTCAGAGCATTGGCTCCCAGTCCATAAACGGTCTCGGTGGGGTAAACTACAAGTTCCCCAGCTCTCAGGGCTTCTAAGATCTCCTCCATCTTGAACTCGGGAAGATCGCTGTTCGCGCACTCAAGCCTCTCACACTTTATCGTTTCCATTATGACTCCCCTAGACATCCGAGTGCATCGCGGAGATGCCACAGTGCATTCCCCTTAGCGCAGGGACCATGACCGGGATAGAGATCCTTGACCTCCAACCGCCCCAGTCTTATGAGCGATCCTATGAGATCATCGTAATCCCCAGTGGGTAGGTCCCAGCGTCCCACGCCGCCAACAAAGACCGTATCACCCGATATAAGCGTTCCATCCCCTTCACAGAAAAGGGAAAGGCTGCCCACCGAGTGACCTGGGGTATGCATAATAAGGAAGTCCCTTTCACCGGTCGAGATGATGTCCCCCTCCTTCAGAGACTCCACCTCTACCGCCTCCATGGCTTCCCCGAACATGCTGGCTTGGGTTCCCCATGAGTCTCCATTGGCGATCGGTTCTGCGTCCAATTCATGGATCAGGACCGTTGCACCGAGAGCTCTTGCGAGCTTCGCGGCACCCCCTACATGGTCATAGTGCCTGTGGGTAAGGATGATGCGTCCTATGTTCTTGCTGTCCATCAACTTCTCGATCCAATCGAGAACGGATTGGGTGTTTGCTCCCGTACCGGCGTCGATCAGAAAGGGGTCCTCTCCAGTCACCAGGAAGATGTTCGAATCGAACCCCCTTCCAGGGAGATGATGGACGTTCATTTCAGAATTCTGAAGTTTGAGGAGATATATAAGTCCTTTCCTGTTTTCTACCGATGATGAATTGAGGTTCGCCTCAACCGCCCCAGGTTGAACGATAGAGGTATGTATTACGTAGTCAAATCAAGGGCGAGGAATAGGGATGAAGCTTCTAGAGCATCAGGCCAAGGAGCTGTTCAGAGAATATGGTATTCCCACACCCTGTGGTTACCTTGTGGACAACCCCAATGATGTCGATGACCATATCGGGGACTCCGTCATCAAGGCGCAGGTACTCATCGGCGGCAGGGGAAAGGCGGGTGGCATACGCTTCGCGAATGATGCTGAATCTGCGCGTGAGGAGGTGCGAAACGTTCTGGGGATGGATATCAGGGGATTCAAGGTCAGGAGAGTTCTCATCGAGGAAAGACTTCACATTGCCAGGGAGCTCTACATGGGCATAGCTATCGACAGAAGCAGGGGTCTCCCCCTTCTTCTGGCCAGCAAGGAGGGCGGTGTCGAGATCGAGAGCGTTAAGGATGAGCTCATTGGAAGGTGGCATCTTGTTCCCGACGACAAGACCGATGGGATCGTTAATGAGATCACTTCATTCCTTGCACTGAATGGAATGAAAGAACAGGTCGCCCGGCTGGTGGAGTCCCTGTGGAGATTGTTCTGGGATAAGGACTGCGAGCTTGTTGAGATCAATCCCCTGGTCGTAAGGAAGGAGGGCGACATGGTCGCATCAGATGCCAAGATCATAATCAATGATGATGCTCTGTTCAGGCATCCCGAACTTCCTATTGAGGAGGAGGATCTCACGCCCTTGGAAAGGAGGGCGAGGGATAAGGGCATTGCCTTTGTCCAGCTGGATGGTGGGATAGGGGTGATCGCCAACGGTGCCGGTCTGACCATGTCCACCCTCGACACTCTCTCCCTCTACGGAGGAAAGGGGGGGGTGTTCCTGGACCTGGGAGGCACCGATGACGTTGCCCAGGTAGTGGAGGCCTTCAGATTGATGGTGGATGCGTCTCCAAAGGTGATACTCGTCAACATATTCGGTGGTATCACCAAATGCGATACCGTGGCAAAGGGAATCGTCCAGGCCAAGGAGTCGCTGCATATTAGTTACCCCATGGTTGCCAGGATAAAGGGGGTGAACGAGACGGAAGCAAGGAGAATACTCGAGGAAAATGGAATCTTCGCCCTGCAGGACCTCGACAGAGCCTGCAGGAAGGCAAGCGAACTGGAGGCCTCCTGATGTCAGTTCTTCTCGACGAGAGCAATAGGGTTGTGGTGCAGGGAATCACCGGGCACCAGGGCCAGTTCCATACAGAAGCCATGCTCAAATTTGGCACGAATGTTGTGGCGGGGGTAACCCCGGGAAAGGCTGGTCAGAAAGTGCACGGAGTTGAAGTGTTCGGGAGCATGACTGACGCCGTCCGGGATACTGGTGCCGATACCTCGATCCTGTTCGTCCCCGCTAGATTCGTCAAGAGTGCGGCGAAAGAAGCGATGGACTCGGGCATTCAGCTGATGGTGATCGTCTCAGAACATGTCCCGGTCCATGACAGTATTGAGATCATACAGATAGCCAAGTCCCAGGGGGTCCGCATCGTCGGTCCCAACTGTCCTGGGTTAGGGTCTCCAGGAAAGGCCAAGCTGGGGATCATGCCAAACCAGATATTCAAGGAGGGAACGGTCGGCCTTGTGTCGAGGAGCGGTACCCTCACTTACGAAGTGGTGAACGCTCTTACCGAAGCGGGGATAGGTCAGTCGACCTGCATTGGCATAGGCGGAGATCCGATCGTGGGAACTTCCTTTATCGACGTGCTGGATCTCTTTCAGAACGACCCTGGTACTTCGGCGGTCGTTCTCATCGGGGAGATTGGGGGAACGGCTGAGGAGGAAGCAGCGGAATTCATCATGAAGAATTTGACCAAGCCTGTTTGCGCGTACATAGCCGGTTTGACCGCTCCCCCTGGAAAGAGGATGGGTCACGCCGGGGCCATTATAAGTCGGGGAAGAGGAACTGCCAAAAGCAAAGTCAGGGCACTTGAAGAAGCCGGCGTGAAGGTAGCGAACGTGCCCCAAGAAATACCTAAACTGGTAAAGGAGATATTGAATGATGCATGACCATATGACGATCAAGGAGTGCTTCCTGTTCGACGCGGGAAACACCCTTCTGAGGTTGAACCCAAGCCGGGAGGAACTCCTTCTGAAGATACTGAAAACTCACGGGATGGAGACCACTCTGGGGAAGGTGAAGCTTGCCTTCATGATGAACGATCACATGATGAACATAGGTGGCTTCACCATCCTTTCGAAGGAGAAGAGATGGCAGTACTGGAAAGAATATACTGAGAACTTGTTGAATTCAACTGGACTTCCCTTGGAAGAAATTGATGGGGTGACAGAGAGCATTTCAGGAGCATTTTGCAGCCCAAAGAGCTGGATCCCCTTCTACGACGTCAAACCCACCCTGGAAAAGCTCAGGGATTCAGGATGTGTCATGGCGATCGTTTCCAATGCCGAGCACTGCCTCTACCGAACACTGGAGATTCATGACCTCGCGCAGTACTTCGAGACGGTCGTCATATCGGAAGAAGTGCGAGTGGAGAAGCCAGATCCATTGATATTCCAGGAGGCACTTACACGCCTGAATATTCCTCCTGAGAAATGCGTGCACACCGGTGACATGATGGATGCGGATGTCAGGGGGGCAAGAGAAAGTGGGATCACGCCCGTCTGGCTTGACAGACAGCAACTGGGTAAGTACACTCCAGAGATATTGAGGATCAGCACCCTCACCGATCTGCCGGTGATGTTCAGGCTTCCCGGTGACGGGCGCGTGAGCCTATGACATATCATGTTACCACCTTGAAGAATAGGGAGTTCGAGCGGGGCATCTGCAACACCTCAGGAACAAGAAACCCAGACTATCTAGAAATGCTTAAATACACCCCCGAGTCTAGGTAGACGTTGCGATGCTCTGAGGGGAGAATACGGGACGCGTCAACGATAACGTATTTATATCCCTTCGAATATTGCGTTGCCCCGCGGGGACCAAAACTTGTGTTTGGCCACGCTTGGAGATTGACGATTATGTGCACCCGGAAAGTTGATCCTTTTCGGGGAAGTGGCGAGAACTGCTGGGAGCAAGGAAGGCATCCTGGCGTTTTATGATACCAATCATACGCAACCTGGACGATTGTTAAGCCGACATAATGCGGCTCGCTACGCCGTCTGGGGGATGGCTCGGCTCAAGCGCCGATGAAGGTCGTGTCAAGCTGCGATAAGCGCCGGGTAGGTGCACGAAGCCTATGATCCGGCGATGACCTAATGGGACTTCCTGCTCTTAGGAGCGGTCCTTATGGATCGGGAACGCGGGGGATTGAAACATCTTAGTACCCGCAGGAAAAGAAATCAATAGAGATGCCGTTAGTAAAGGCGATCGAACGCGGCAAAGGGCAAACTGAATCCCCTCGGAAACGAGTGGGAGATGTGGTGTTGTTGGATCCGAGCACATCTTCGTTGATAAACCAGAAGTTGGCTGGAATGCCACGCCAAAGAGGGTGATAGCCCCGTACGGGTAAATCAAAAAGATGATTTCGGGTATCCAGAGTAGCGTGCGTTGGATATCGCGCGTGAAGCAGGGAAACATTCATTTCCAACCCTAAATACGTCTTGAGACCGATAGCGCATTAGTAGCGTGAGCGAAGGCTGAAAAGTACCCTTTACGGGAGGTAAAAAGAGCCTGAAACCAGACGGTTATAAGCTGATACGGCGTGAAAGGAACGAAGCTTAATTGCTGACCAGCGTCGTATCTTCCGTTTAGAAAAACGGGCCAGGGAGTTCTGATCAATGGCGAGACTAAGCGTGTAGACGCGGAGTCGAAGGGAAACCAACCGCCCGCAACTTTTCAAGTGAGGGGCGAGGTGTGCTCGCCTGGAGTCATTGGTGGGATACCCGAAGCCAGTCGATCTAGGCCTGGGCAGGTTGAAGCCTCTCGAAAGGGAGGTGGAGGACCGAACCGGTGCTGATGTTCAAATCGCTCGGATGACCTGGGTCTAGGGGTGAAAGGCCAATCTAGACTGGAAATAGCTGGTTCCTCTCGAAACTAGTCGTAGCTAGATCTCAGTGGAGGCTGATCATGGGGTAGAGCACTGATTGGGCGTTTAGGGGGAGAAATCCCTCGG
>JAAEEP010000037.1 GCA_013415695.1 Methanomassiliicoccales archaeon
AATTGCGCTGACGCTGATGAGATAGAAACCATGTCCAACCGATGACGGGATATCGTACTTTGTCCAGTTCTCCCCATCGGTGGTCTTCAGCATCCGATCGAAATCGACTGCGGCCCAGGCGTTGTTCTCATCGATCACGCATACGCCGTTCACGTGAGGTCCCCCCTGCGGTCTGGAGGTGCTCTGCACTGTCCAATTCCCTCCCCCGTCGATCGTCTTGAGTATGGTCTCGTCCGCTCCTACGGCCCACGCGACGTTTTCATCGGCCGCACTTATGTCGATGAGGCCAGTAGTCATCACCGTCTCCTCGGTGCCCTGGCGAGTCCAGTTCTGCCCGGCGTTGGTGGTCCGGAATATGGTCGCGTAGCCACTGTCATTGTCGCCTATGATCCAGGCATTCGACTCGTCCACGACTGCCATTGCGTAGAAATTGGCCTCGGTCAGATCCCCAGGTGAGGATTGGACTATCCAGTTCTCTCCCCCGTCGTAGGTTATGAGGATGGTCCCGTTCTCCCCAACGGCCCAGGCGATTCCTATGTCAACGACCCCGATCCCGTAGAGGTCGACGGCAGGGACATCGGCTACATCTCCTTGATTGACCCAAATCTCACCGCCATCATCGGTCCTGAGGATGGTGACGTGCCCGTCCACCTTGTTACCTACAATCCAGGCGGTGTTCTTGTCAATTGCCTTGACATCATTCAACGGGACATCAGGCACGGTGTCGTTGCTACCCTGTCTGGTCCAGTTCGTTCCATCCACAGTATGAAGGATCGTGCCGTAACCGTCCACCGGTTCTCCAACAATCCACCCCACCTTCTCCGTCTTAGTGTCTTGATCGTTGACTATTATGAATGCGGCGACCAGTATGATGATTATGACTATCGCTCCGATTATGGGTCCGCTAATGTTCTTTCTCCCCTCGTTGCCCATGGCAGATCCCCCTACGCCACTCGAGGAATACTCGATGACCTAGGCCTTATTGCATTTTGGACATTAAGTATCTTTCAAATAGCCTCTCAAAGGAAGAGCTATGGGATTCCATTGGTTTTCAGAAGAGGGTCGCCATCACGATTTGGTGTTTTTCTCAGCAGCCGCTATTGAGAGTATTCCTACGGCCAGTGGCAATCCACCCACGAGTCCAAGGGACCATGTTCCGAGTGCTCCTGATATGATGAAGAATAGCCCAAACCAGCGTTCACTAATCCCACTGTCCATAGACCTTCCCTGTAATCCACATTAATCCTAGAATTCTGCGAATATTTTATCGTTGTCAGTTTAGATATGTAGATTGGTCAAGGGTTGATCTGATGAAGTGTCCAAAATGTGGAGGGGAATTCGAGGAGGGCATGTGTGAAATTCTAGGGGGAGATCAGATTGCAGGGCTGTACTGGTACCCCGGTTTGACTAAGGACGTTTTAAAGAAGAACCCCAGCCTGGTTGGAAAGAAGTCAATCAGGATCAAAGGACCAACCTATTTGCAGATGTTCTTCTCTCACAGATGTCCGGATTGTAAGGCACTCTTCTTGGAATATGGAAAGGCAAAGAAGAAATGAAAGATCACTAGGTGAATGGAATCAGGAGCGTCGGAAATTTGGTATTTTCCAAGTGTGTTCCTCGCATCTCCTCGTCTGGATAATTATCCTTAGTTACTTTATCTAAACATTGCTTATATACGGGAAGATCATATCTTCCGCTAACATGAAATTGCGGAGCTGTGATCGGATACCTAAAATCCATCTTTTCGACTTTCACAGCTTCGGCTTTTGATAGCTCGCCATAGGTTTTAATGGCGGGCTATCCAGCATTTTGAAAAATAGGAAGTGAGCTTATGAGCTATACTGGAAAGGCAATTCGTTTGGAGAGGATCATGGACCGCAGGACCAGAAGGACGGTCATCGTCCCCATGGATCACGGCATGAGCCTGGGCCCTATCAAGGGCATAGTCAACATGGCCGAGACCGTTGACCAGGTTGCAGAGGGGGGCGCTAACGCTGTACTAGGGCATTTGGGACTCCCTTTGCACGGTCATCGGAGGTATGGGAAGGACATCGGACTGATCATGCATCTGTCCGCTAGCACATCTCTTTCTCCGGATCCGAACAACAAGGTTCTGATCACTCCCGTCGAGGAGGCGATCAAGATGGGAGCTGACGCGGTTTCCGTCCACATAAACATCGGGGCGGAGTCGGAAGCCGAGATGCTGCAGGAGCTTGGGATAACGGCCGCAAAATGCAGGGAGTGGGGCATGCCCCTGTTGGCGATGATGTACCCTAGAGGGAAGAAGATAGATCCTAACAACTCGGGCGAGTATGTCAAGATCGCTGCCCGGGCTGCGGCGGAGATTGGCGTGGACATTGTGAAGACCAACTACACCGGCAGCATCGATACCTTCAAGGAGGTCACAGAAGGGTGTCCCGTTCCCGTTGTAGTGGCGGGAGGCCCGAGAATGGATACAACCGAGCAGATACTTGAGATGGTCCGTGACTCGATACAGGGTGGCGGGGCCGGTGTTGCCATCGGCAGGAATGTCTTCCAGGCAGAGAAGCCCGGTCTGATGGTGAAGGCGATGTCGTTGATAGTCCACCAGGACTACTCGGTCAAGGAGGCGATGACGGAGCTGGGATTCAAACAGAATAAAGTTTGAATACCTTCCCGCGAATGATTTTCCTCATGAAGCATGAGGCTTTCGATCGGGTCAAGAACCAGATGGGACCCTGCGGTATCTCATGCGGAGGATGCGCCCTCGGGAACGGTACCGTTGCTGAGTCTGCCGAGAAGCTGAATCAGTTCATTCGTTCATACGGGATCGCACAATGGGCGCATTTTGTACCTGGAGGATCCGAGATAGACTTCAAGAATCTCGATCACTCGTTAGAATGGATTGGATCTCTCGTGGATTGTCCAGGATGCGAGCATGGCGGAGGGCCTCCCAACTGCACGATAAGGATTTGCTCCAAGGAGAGGGGACTCAATCTCTGCTCTCAATGCACGGACCTTGAGGGTTGTGAGAACTTCCAATGGCTGGGAGAGCACGGAGGACTGCTCAAGGCCAAACTGGCAGAAGCGAGGGGGAAGACCAAGAAGGATTTGATAGCCGAAAGCATAAGGGGAATCTGATCACGTCGATTCCATGTATTCCTACGCCCTAGAATTTTGGATGCAGGTGATCTTGTGTGATCTGGACATGGTGTCCCTCAAGGCGACCCAATTTAAGATAGCTTGAGGTCGTATCATTCTGACGCTCCATGTTCCTGAGAATTCGAGGACCCATTTGGATTCGTATTCTTTACTTCTCACATGCTGCTGTCCAGTATCTCGATCTGGAATATCTTGTCGTCATCCCATAGTTCGCATGTCCTCTGAAGTGTCCACAGGTATTCTCCATCCCAGGCGATAGCCCAGGTACCATCCGCGACCGGGAATATCGATCCCACCAATACACCATCTGTGGTGAACTTACCTATGCCGCGACCGCCACCCGTCGCCCAGAAGAACTCACCGGTCCACACTATGGCTTGACCAATGCCCCCGGAGAAGTCTATTGACCCTACAAGGTTCCCGTTGGTGTCTATCTTGTAGACCCCGCTTCCGTCCCTCTTGGTGAGGCAGAGGTAGGTCCCGTCGAACGTCAGCCCCATGCACCCTCCCTTCTCCTTCTCGGGAATATCGAAGGAATCCAGGATGATGACCGAGGTCTCGTTTATCGTGAATTTGAATATCTTGAGGAGCGAGAAGTCATTGACCCAGAAGTTCAATCCGTCCCAGGCCAGCCCCCTGGGATTCATCAACGTGGAATTGAATATCTGGAAGGTTCCTGTCTCGGGATCGACCTTTACGAAGTCGTGTGACTCCCCGCCGAAGGTGAACCTCCAAAGGTAATCTTCCGCGTAGAGCAGGGTCCAACCGAAGGAGAGGCCCTTTCCGATCCTCTTGACGACCCTTCGGGTCTCGTCCTCCGGGTCGAAAACATATGAGTATCGATCCTCAGGATCACAGGGAATGTAGCCCAGGGGATGCCATTCTATCACCGGATAATCCATCTCTGGAATCGGAACCGATCCATCACCCATATCGTTGCCATATTCGACAATGGTGCAGTCGAGATTGATCATCATCTCCTCTTCCGTGATGTTCTCGAATTTGTTGTAGATCACAGTGAGATTGGACTCATGCCCAGCGGTTATCGCTATGTGGCGATAGTTGTGGAAGTAGTTTCCCTCGACATGAACCTCGGACTTCTCGGAATGCAGGGCGAAGTTGCCATCCCTGAAGATGTTGTTCTTGATTAGGACGTCATGATTGTACTGCTCCAAGGCGATCTCGTGATAGCCATTGCTGTAAAGAGTGCAGTTCTCCACGGTAAAGGTGGACCGCTCGGCGTATATACCTTCCCAGTTCACCCACCTCACGATCGAGTGGGAGATGTTGACGGAAGAATCGAACTGCGCGATGCCCATCATACTGAACTCCACGACGATATAATCCAGGATGCTTCCGAAGCTGTTGAAGAACATTATCCCGGACCAGTCTCCATTGATGGGATCATCGGTGTTTGATGTGAAGTAGATCTGATTCTCCGCGGTTCCTTGGGCAATGAGTGTGCCGCCGTTTATGCCTATTTCCACCATTCCATACGGATTTCGGTAATCCCTGCA
>JAAEEP010000038.1 GCA_013415695.1 Methanomassiliicoccales archaeon
GACCGGAATAGCCTTGCCCGACTCGAAGAGCTCGCTCAATGCATTGAGGTCAGTCCTGTTCGGCTTGTGGATAAGCCCACCGAGCTTCCTGCTCCCGAACAGCGAGAATAGAGGTCCAAGAAACACGACCTTGAGGGCGGTGCCGGTGGCTCCCCCCACCAACACAAATCTGCCGCTCGGTCTCAATGAACGCCTGTACTCTCGCATCGGACGAGAGGCCACGACATCAAGGATCAGGTCGTATGTCTCGCCGTTCCTGGTGTACTGTTCCCGAGCGTAATCAATGACCTGGTCCGCGCCGATCGAGCGGATCATGTCCGATTTCTCAGCGCTGTCGACGCCGGTCACTTCAGCTCCCAGCGACTTGGCGATCTGGACCGCGAAGGTGCCCACTCCACCTCCTGCTCCATTGATGAGGACTTTATTTCCTGGCTGTATCCCTCCCTTGTGGCGAAGACCCTGCAGGGCTAGCACACCCGCTTGAGGGACGGCAGCCGCCTGCTCAAAAGTCATTCTCGAAGATTTCATTGCGAGGGCACTCTCTTGGGCACGCGCGAACTCGGCAAAACCACCCCAGCCGCTCTGGGACAGGTCACCGAACACCTCATCGCCTGGCTGGAGCTCTTTAACATTCTTACCGACCGCTTCTACCTTCCCCGCGATGTCGGCACCGAGTATCTCGTACCTCGGTCTCAGAAGCCCTCCTGCCCGGTTCAGGAACGGCTTGCCCCTAAGAAGATCCCAGTCCCATGAGTTCACGGATGCCGCATGGACCCTTACCAGAACCTCGTTATCCTTGGGAACGGGTTTCTCCACCTCTTTGAGCTGAAGAACTTCCGGTTGTCCGTATTCTGTGTAGACGATCGCCCTCATTTTCTTTCATAACAAGTGTAGCTGGATATTAATAAAATAATCCTATCAGGATAGGCTGATGAACTTGTACGAAATTCTCATAGATTATTATTATTCAATCTCACCAGTGATTAGAATGACTAAGAGGAAATTTCTTAATATGGAGCTTTGAGATATCATTAGCCCGAGGTATGCAAATGCTTCAGGTGAAGTTTTGTACATCAGATAAGAGAGCAAATGAATGGTTGAGGGAAAACCAAGACAAGGAAGTAATAGAGATCAAATTCAGCGCCGGCGGTTTTGGCATCATCTACAAAGAGTCGAACGAGTGAAGGCCCACTGCGAAATTAGAATGCTCGGCAATCCTCCAATCTACGATGGATTCCTTTGACCGTCCCATTTGTGCCATCTTGATTTGCCAATGGCTCCCTGGTATTGTCACTTTTCACATAGGATCGCGTCAATGAGTCCTCATAAGCTCGATGAGGTATCATGAGGGGGTCGGGGCACTCTTGGGATTATATGATCTGCCCTAGGGAAGACAATTGAGTTATATTCGATTCACTACAGATAGAGCTTCTTCATTCTACCTCTGGAGATCCCGCCCATGCGGCGAGAAACAGCCCAATGACAAGAATTATGCCGCCTCTACAATGAGTCAACGGTCCTGGAATGGTTCTTCCCCAGCTGGCACTTTCCGATGGAATGTACTTATAGCCCAGGCTCCAACAATCGTTATGTCAAGAAACCATCGGATCGCGGAGCGGAAATGAGTTGAGAGTACCCTGGAGAACGATCACCATCGTGCTGATCGCAGTGCTTGGTTCAATCCTATTCGTCAGCGGGGAGGCTGCCGCCAACGGTGATGACATGCACCATGATTGGTGGGATCACATGGACTGGGACTGGTGGGGCATCCCCTACATGGGCCTGATGATGATACTGGTGTGGATCCTGTTCATCGTGATAGCGGTGCTGGTGTACAAGGACGCGGAGAGGAGGGGGATGAACGGGCTCCTGTGGTTCGTCCTGGTGATCTTGCCCTGGGTTGGCATTATCTTCCTCATCATCTATCTCATCATCAGGGAGGATCTGAAGTACGGAAAAGGACCGGGATGATGCATTTCGATCGTAGGGTTGGTGCCATTCATGGAAGATGAGAATAAGCACAAGAATCACGAGCGGCACGGTGACATGGACCATTCCGATCACGGTGATGATGGGAAGGAGGGATCACATGAGGGTCACCGAGACCACGGGGATCACTCCGCCCACATAGCCGATTTCAGGCGGAGGTTCCTAGTCTCCCTGATCCTCACGATCCCGATACTGCTGCTCTCCCAGACCATACAGGACTGGTTCGGGTTCGAGATAACGATCCCGTACCAGGAGATCGTGATTTTCCTTCTTGCCGCAGTGGTCTACTTCTACGGGGGGTGGCCATTCCTCAAGGGCACGGCAAACGAGCTGAGGAAGCGCCTTCCGGGAATGATGACCCTGATCGCAATGGCCATCTCGGTGGCGTTCTTCTACTCCTCGGCCACGGTCTTCTTCCTTGAGGGGAAGGACTTCTTCTGGGAGCTTGCGACCCTGATAGACGTCATGCTCCTCGGACATTGGATCGAAGCGAAGAGCGTGATGGGCGCCTCCAGGGCACTGGAGGAGCTGGTGAAGGTGATGCCCACCTCGGCCCACCTGGTGCGGGGAGATGAGGTGGTCGATGTTCTTGTCTCTGACCTGAAGGTGGGCGATATCGTGCTGGTGAAGCCCGGTGAGAAGATACCTTCGGACGGCGTGGTGGTGAAGGGGGATTCGTT
>JAAEEP010000039.1 GCA_013415695.1 Methanomassiliicoccales archaeon
CGGCGGAGCACAGGAGCTCCGCGTCCTCGGTGTACCTCAGCAGCCTAACATTCATCTTCGCACCACACCTGAATCTGCGAGCCCGGACAAAAAGGATTGGTCTCACTCTTCGAATTGTGTGGTGAAGGTGAAGGTGACCTCTCCGGTTCCCTTTTCTGGATCATCAGCAAGGGGTTCCATGGTCCTTAGTTCGCTCAATCTGGTCACCTGGACCTCCCTTCCCTCGAGAAGCTTGCGGATACCTTCCACATGGCCATCTCCAATGATGGCGACCACATTCCCATATCGGTCATCTGCCATCTCTATGCGTGAGGCCATCAACCGGTTGCGGTCGTCGATGAGCACCTTCTTCAGGGTCGGCATGTGATGCTCGAAGGCGCTCATGTAGGCTTCCTCGTTCTCCTGGAAACTCTCAAGCTCCTTCTCCACCTTGTCCTTGGAGGTGAACAGGCTAATGAATCCAGATAAGAACAGCCTTACCTTCTCCTTGAGGGGCATCTGCCTCCACAGGTTGTTGAACATCGAACCCGCATCCACGTCGATGAAGATGGTGTCGACGCCCATCTCTTTGGCCGTATCCACCGCCGAGATCATCTCCTGGCCTACCTCGCTCCCGAACTGTCGAGCTAGGCGCTTCTGGAACATTGAGAGCAGGCGATAGGAGGCCGGAAGTTTGGCACCCTGTCCTTCTTGGATCAGGGCCCTATACCTACGGGGATCTAATTCAACGCACACCGCGTTCGCTCTTTTCTCGTAGATGACCCGCCTCACCTGAGCGGATATCTGGAACACGTGACCCACGCCGACCAGGGTGATCATCGCCCTTCCATCATCTGTAGTTCTTAATAGCATTGCGGTCCTGGTGTTGAAATGAGTAGATAGTAGATTGCGTCCATAAGCAATTCGAGAAAATTTGAAATACCTAATGATGGTTGATTATACAGAACGATCAGAGTGATTCCCATGTCGAATGAGAAGAGTGAGGAAAGCATCAGGGAAGCGGTAGGTGACCGCTACCGCAAGGTGGCAACCGAGGGAAAGGTGACAGCGTGTCTTGATGAAGATTGCCAGATCATCAAGATTTATACCCCTGAGGATCTGGATTCGGTACCGGAGGAGGTTTCAAAGCGCAGCTGTGCCTGCGGTAACCCTGTTGCCATAGCTGGACTCAAGGAGGGGGACGTGGTCCTCGACTTGGGGAGCGGGGCCGGTATGGATGTCTTTCTCGCTGCAAGAAAGGTGGGACCAAAGGGCTTGGTCATAGGCGTGGACCGAACCGACGAGATGCTGAAGAGGGCGAGGACGGCCGCCGAGAAGCAGTCTCTCTCCAACGTCGACTTCAGAAAGGGGGAGATCGAGAACCTGCCCGTGGAATCCAATTCCGTGGACGTGATCATCAGCAACTGCGTGATCAACCTGGTGACCGATAAGGAGGCGGTTTTCAGGGAGGCCTTCAGGGTGCTGAGGCCTGGAGGAAAGCTCGCCATCTCCGACAGGGTTCTCATAAAGGAGCTTCCAGAAGGCGCCGAGGAGGATCTTGAATTGTGGTCGGCCTGCGTTTCCGGTGCCATAATGGAGGACGAGTACCTTGGCGGAATGGCAAGGGCGGGTTTCGTAGATATTGTGGTAGAGGATCAGCACACATTCTCACTGGAAGAGCTCAAAAAAATCGTGAAGCCCATCGCCGAGAAGAGGCGAAGGGAGGGCAAGGAATTCAACGAGGAACTGGTCATAAATTCATATCTTGCGGTGGCAAGCGACAGGATCGCGGCCTGGAAGCCGGCCTGAGATTCCGTGATAAAGGATATCTGGGAAAAGCTTAAGACCAGCACGTCCCTCATACGGTAGATGAGCTCGGGAAGGCGCTTCGATCTGGTCGCGTTCGACATGGACGGGGTTCTGGTGGAGTACAACTCCACCTGGTGTTGGATCCACAACCACTTCGGTGTCAGCAACGACACCGCCCTTCAGGAGTTCATCGACGGGGACATCGACGATCACGAGTTCATGCGCAGAGACATCGCCCTCTGGAAGGAGCGGATCCCTGACATCAACATCGATTACATCAATGATGTTCTAGATCCAGTTCCAGAAGTGAAGGGTGTGGGAGAGACCGTTCAAGCGCTGAGAACGGAGGGGATCAAGACCATCATCGTCAGCGGTGGATTGGACATCGTGGCCCAGAGGATCGCCGATTCTTATGGATTCGACGGATGGGCCGCCAACGGCCTTGAGGTGGACGATTTAGGAGCCCTCACTGGAAAGGGCATTCTCAGGGTGGAGCTCGTCAACAAGAGAAAGGCGCTTGACTCCTTTCTAGAAAAGTGGGGAATATCCAGCGATCGAACAGCGGCGGTCGGCAACAGTTTCGTCGATGTCTCTATGTTCAAGGGTTGCTCCTTCTCGATCGCGTACAACCCCATCGACGCCTGGGTGGCCGAGAACGCCAACGCGGTGGTCAATAGCGACGACCTGAGCGATATCCTTCCTCTTCTTCTGGATTAGATCACCTTTCAGGGAACCCGTGTTCCCCGATCAAGGGGACGAACACACAGCCTCCCA
>JAAEEP010000040.1 GCA_013415695.1 Methanomassiliicoccales archaeon
ACCGGGACGGGCATCCTCGGATACTACCACTGGACCTGCGTGACCCATTTCGATTAGCGCGGGGGTAACCAAGCCAGGTCAACGGTGATAGACTCAAGATCTATTCTCGCAGGAGTTCAAGGGTTCGAATCCCTTCCCCCGCACTCCCGCAATCTTTTTCGAAGGGCCAGGAGGAGCGGGAAAATTGGACAAGTTCGCTCTTATATAGAGGGAAGTTATAAATTAAAGCTGAGGTAAAAAATATATTTGGCTATATATAGCATTCTGATTAGCATTCTGATATCTGTGCAGTAGGTAGCATTTGTATCTTGGATAATATCAATCAATTCAAGGCGTACCACCATCTTCCTCTACAACCGCGAAAAGAAATCTTCAGTCCCCATAGATGCCGATGATGGGGACTGAATATCATGCGCCGCGTCCTCATTTCAAGTGGAGGCAGTCTCCTCATCGCCGAGATAGATCCCGGCCCCTAGCCACCATTCATTATCGACCTTGGTCACATAGCTCGTCTTCGGCTCGGTCTGGTTGGTGATGGGATTAGTCCAGACATAATCGAAGACTCCGCTCCCATTTAGGGCGATCGACCTCATCTCCCGGTTGACGTAGACTCCCTGGGAGTTCTGAAGGTCGAGGCGGTTGGTTCCTACCGCTGAGGGCAGGTAGGGAAGAGCAAGGCTGGTACCATTGAAGTCTGCGGCGAACATGTAGACCTCTTCTCTCACAAATGGCCCGTTCAAGTCCATGAAATCCCTCGTCGCAATATCTTTGCCATAGACTCGTGCGTAGGACGCCGCAGACTCGACAAAGGCAACAAGCTCTTCCTCCGATGAAGGTGGTTGATAAGACGAGGATGTACCGTCCTCGGCTTGCTCAGCCTCTTTTATATAGATCCCAGAACCCAGCCACCAGGTGTCATCCACAGCTCTCACATAACTCAGCTTGATGGTTGGTGTCATGTCGTTCTCGGGTTCTGGGTAGGTGTAGTAGAAAAGACCGCTCCCATCCTCCTTAACCACATTCAGGACATCACGGACGTAAAGTGCCCCGTAAATATCCCGTTCATTCGATCGGTCCTTTCCCACCAGTTCTGGTTGGAAGGGAAGTGCCAATACCGTCCCGTTGAAGTCGTAGGCGAAGATGTAGTAATCACCGTCCACGAAGCTTCCGTTCTTGTTGTTGAATTCCTCCAGGGCTTTCTCCTTGCCATTCGCCTGGGCGTAAGCGACTGCCCTATCGACCAGCGTTACGAGAGAGAGTCGGGGCTCTGCGCTGAATACTGCCGGTATGTCCGATAGCCACGTGCCTGTTCCAAGCAACCAATCGTCGTCGACCTTGGCGATGTAGCTCAGCTTCAGCTCGGGTGTGTTATTATGCTGAGCATTGGGTCTGACATAATATGCGAAACCTCCGCCATTCGATGCAAGGGCATTAAAGTTTCTCACGAGGAGCAGTCCATTTTCGTCCCGGAGATCGATCTGATTTTCTCCCACCTCCTCCAGTCTGAAGGGGTGAGCGAGACGGGTTCCATCAAATCCGAAGGCAAAGATATAGCGCTCCTCTCCCACAACGAATTGACCGCCTTCGTTATTGAACTCTTCCAAGGCCCTCTCCTTGCCATTCTCCTGGACATAGGTGAGAGCCAGGTCCGCAAATTCCTTCATCTCCTGTGACACTTCAGGAAGATCAGTCTCATTTAAGCCATCTGTAGCTTCGAGGTCCTCCGACTCAAGTCCAGAGGCTGAGATCGATAAGACTACGATTAAAAAAGCCATTGATGATATCAGTTTGGCCAACATAACGGCATGTATAATTTTCTTGATATAAGTTAATTCCGAATGACTCTTTAGGGTAGGAGTCCCAGTTTCAATCCAGGTGCTTGTGTGCCCGAAGAAAAAGCAGGGTCAAGAAGCCTTTTCGTACATTGAGATTCTCTTCTAGGTGGGTTGGCAAATAAGCGACATCATTACATCATCTATTCGGGAGTAGAACAAGGTTCGGTCTAATGCGAGGAGGATTACCGTCTGAGAGTCCAGATCGTATTCTGTACTATCATGCTGCAAGGGCCGTTGTTGCATGATTTCGTTATCGAACTAGTCCAGCCGAGGAAGTGAAGCTGCTCGGTCTATAGAATCGGCCAAGTGGGTGGGGCTTACTCCAAGCATAATCATCGCCACATTAGAAGGAGATCCCCGGAACGCATCAAAAGGTTTTTAAAATGCTACATATATCATACCTAATTATTGCCTTATTTTAAAATGAAACGTTCATGGCCCACAGGGCCACCCATGCTGATGAAAATCGGAACATATTAATATTGCATGAGTCAGACACTACCTCTTCATAAGATGGGCAATAGAGGTCGTTGGCATTTGGTGGTTTGTAGCAGCCC
>JAAEEP010000041.1 GCA_013415695.1 Methanomassiliicoccales archaeon
CGCGCCTCGCGGACGGGGAGTACGCCAAGGAAGCGTTACCTGATATGTTCCGCATGCTTTCCAAAGGCTCGACGATCGACCAGGCGATACAGGAACTGGGCCTGGAGAGCATGGGCGAGCAGGATGCCTCGCAGATCATCGCCCGGATCGTGAAGGAGAGAGAGGACTTCGTACGCGATAAGGGAACGGGGGCGGTCGGGCCTCTAATGGGCGTGGTGATGGAGGAGCTCAAGGGCAAGGTGGATGGAAAGAAGGCCAACGAGCTCTTGAGGGCCGAGATATCCAAGCTTCTGAGCTAGGAGGTATGGTCTTCGAACTCCTTTTCCAATCCCTGGAGTGCACTAGATACCTACACCTGATCCACAGGTCTCAGTTCCAAGACTGTAAGCTCCTCGAAGAAGAACCCGCGGTTTGCCATCGTTCTTCTTGAGAAGCCCCCATGTCTGGAGAAGAGTTGATCGAGTTCCATCTTGGACGATACCAGTAGGAGCATTCTTCCATTGGTCGTGAGGTGATCCATCACACCATCCAGGAACTTGTCCACCACCTTGATCCCCCCCTCACCACCTGCCCAAGCCTTCTCAAGAGCCCCCTCTTCACTCACCGGGAGATAAGGTGGATTGAAAATGATGAGATCGAACCTCCCCTCTACCACTTCGAAAAGGTCCGATGAAAGCACCACGATGTCTATGCCGTTTAGCTTGGCATTCTCCCGGGTGCATTCCACTGCCCTGGGATTGATGTCCACGGCTGTGACCTTGGCTCCGCTTCTAGCGCAATGGATGGATATGATCCCGGTACCGCAGCCTACCTCCAGTACGCTATCACCCTTTGAGACCTCCACGCATTCCAAGAGGAGAAAGGTGTCATCGTCGGGCCTGTAGACCTCGTCACATTCGTTGATTAGGAGGGAGGGGTCGTATCTCGTGCCATCACCTCAATCTAAGAACGATCTCGGTTGGGACGAAACTGATTTCATGGCATAAGACCTTAAGCCCCTCTCGGTGAACTATTGGACATCTTCTCCATCTTGGCCATTGCGGTGATAGTGGGCTCGTTGATCTTCGGGTTCTGGAAGAAAGTGGATCTGGTTCCCGTGCTGATCATGGCCAACCTCCTGGTGTTCATGCTCACGATAATCTCGCCGTGGAGCGGCGCCTACCAGGTGCAATTCGACCTAGGGTTCAGGCCCGTATACCTGCAGACGGGGGAGAACATATACACAATATTCACCCAGATGTTCGTACACGGGGATATCTGGCACATACTCTTCAACATGCTCTTCCTCTACTTGATAGGAGTTCAGCTGGAGGACCGTATCGGCAAGATCAGGTTCGCGACGGTCTACTTCATCGCCGGCATCGTAGGAGTGGTGGCCGAGTCACTGTTGAACTGGGGCTCCTTTGTGCTTATAATCGGTGCCTCGGGAGCCATCTCCGGCGCAATGGGCGCCATGCTGCTGCTCTATCCGAGGGAGAAAATCCCGTTCTTCCTGGGTCCGATATTTCTCCCAAACAT